>NZ_JANZKZ010000002.1:300000-600000 GCF_025770725.1 Sulfurospirillum oryzae
AACAACATCAACGTGAAGAACTGGGTAAAAACATCGCTTCTCAAACCAGTGTCCTTGCACAAGATAAACGCGATTTAGAGCGCATTAAAAACCTTTATGAGCAAAATCTCATCGAAAAACGCCAAGTCGAAACGGCAACTTTAAAACACCAAACCAGTGGAGATTTTCTTTCAAGCTTGCACCAAAAACGAGAACAACTTAGCCTTGCGATTAATGTAGCAAATAGCGAGCTGATCGAAGCAACAGCGCATCAAAAAACTTTACATGTAATGTCTCAAGGACTTGAAGCTTTGCGTTCATCCCTCAAAGCCTTAGAAGCTTCCAAAACACAGATCGAAGCGGTCATCAATGAGATGACACTGCGTTCTTCCATTGATGGTGTGGTCGTGGAAAAAATAGCCAACCAAGGTGAAGTCATCGGTGCTGGGAGTGTCGTGGCAACCCTGCTTGATCCAAACTCGCTCTACCTTAAAATCTTTGTCGATACTAAGCAAAACGGAAATCTCAACGTAGGCAATGACGCTGTTATTTTTTTAGATGGAAAACCCAATGAACCCATCCTCGCAAAAGTCGTGCGCATCGAGCAAAAAGCGGAGTTTACGCCTAAAGAGGTGAGCGTTCCGAGTGATCGTATTCAGAGAGTTTTTGCTTTACATGTAAAACCACTCTCAGTTCAGCCCACCTTAAAACTTGGCATTCCTGCTGTGGGTGTTGTCTCAATGGATGGTAAAGGTCTGCCGATGAGTTTGAAAAACGTTCCTGAATGAGCAAATCATGGAATTAAGTGTTGAGAATGTCCGTGTTTATCATAAAAAAAATTTAGGCATTGCTGGGGCTAGTTTTTCCGCCCTTGAGGGTGAGATCATCGGCTTTATTGGAGCAGATGGTGCGGGCAAAAGCTCACTCATTCATGCCATAGCGGGGGTCATCCGTTTTGAAGGTGATGTCACATTTAATGGTGTAACCTACCATTCTCCAAAAGAGGCAGAACCGCTTAAACCTTCCATTGGACTTATGCCTCAGGGCATTGGTTTGGTACTTTATGATCTACTCACCGTCGATGAACACTTACGTTTTTTTGCCAATATTCACAACATCAAACAAGATGCCACTTTTCAAGCGTACAAACTTCGCCTCTTAAAGATGGCAGGACTGGATGCCTTTCAAGACCGACAAGCAGGCAAACTAAGTGGTGGCATGATGCAAAAACTCTCCCTTATCTGCACTCTTTTACACCGTCCTAAACTTTTACTGCTGGATGAGCCTACCACGGGTGTTGATCCGCTGAGTCGCATTGAGCTATGGGAAATTCTTGACGAGATACGTAAAAGTGAAGGGACGATTTCCATCATCAGCACCGCGTACATGCAAGAAGCCGCAAAGATGGATAAAATTTTACTTTTTGATGAACAAGAGATCATCGCACAAGGCACTTCAAGCGAACTTTTAGACTCTGTTCGTGCCATGAGCTATGTCGAAGGGATTAAAACGCAAGAGCCGTGTATTCGCACCCTTCATGCGACCTATTGTCTCACGCCTTTAGAAGCAGAGCACGCAGAGCCAAGCCTTGAAGCACTCTTTTTTGTCAATGCCCTTCAAAAGGGCAAAAAGATGCCACTTATCGAGATTACCAACAAAGAGAAAACCGTTGACTTACCCGATGTCGTTATGGAAGCCAAAGGTTTGACCAAAGTTTTTGGTAGTTTCACTGCCAATGAAAATGTCGATATGACACTGCATAAAGGCGAAATTTTAGGGCTTTTAGGGGCAAATGGCGCAGGTAAAACAACGTTTATCAAGATGCTTTTAGGGCTTCACCCCATCGATGGAGGCGAGCTCACACTGCTTGGAAAGTCGATTCAAACGCAAGAAGATCGTCAGGCGCTTAAAGCCAGCATCGGTTATGTCAGCCAGCACTTTGCACTTTACAATGACATGAGTGTCGAGGAGAATCTGCTCTATTTTGCTTCCATGAGAGGCATCACTATGAATGTTGCGAAGAGTCGCATTGCACGTTATGCCCTAGAATTGGGCTTTGATGAATACCTCAATGCAATGCCTCAAGAGTTACCACTCGGCATCAATCAGCGTTTTTCACTTGCCTCTGCACTCTTGCATGAGCCTGTCATTTTGTTTCTCGATGAGCCAACCTCAGGTGTCGATGCTATCGCACGAGCAAAATTTTGGGAGCTTCTCAGAGCGCTTAAAGAGCGTTGGGAAATCGCCATTTTAATTACCACACACTACATGAGCGAAGCAGAATTTTGCGATCGTGTGGTGTTATTGCGCCAAGGCAAAAAGATCGCCGATCATACCATTGCGGAGTTTTACGCAGAACATCCCAAAGCGCAAAGTTTTGAAGAGATTTTCTTGGAGTACTACCGATGAAACTGGGTGTTGTTAAAGCGTATGTGCTCAAAGAACTCACGGAGATTATAAGATCACGGCTCATCATCATGGTTTATTTGATGCCAACGATGGTGTTGGTTTTGTTTGGCTATGGCATTCGTATGGAAGTAACAAGTGCTCGCACACTCATCATCGACAATGACCAGAGCCACTATTCGCAGCTTCTTGTGAGCAAGTTTGAACACTCCAAATACTTTGATGCTACCATCGAAAAACGAGGCGAAGCTAAGGCTCTTGATGAAATTCACAAAGCAAAAAGCGACATACTCATCATCATTCCTGAAAGCTTTGAAAAACGACTTCTGCACAGGCAAGCCACACAAATTGGCGTGTTTGTCGATGCCGCCTTCCCGATGCGAGGCTCAACGATGGAGAGCTATGTCAAAGGTGTTGTTCTTGATGCTGCTAGCCAGATGTTAGAGCGTTTAGGGGGCAATGTTCCAACGATTAGCATTAACCAGCGTACACTCTTTAACCAAGCGATGCGTGATGAAGATGCCATCGTTCCAGGGCTCATTGGGCTTGTCATGCTTATTGCCCCTGCGATTTTGAGCGCACTATTGATCGTTAAAGAGAAAGAGAGAGGGACTATCTTTAATTTTTATGCCTCACCTGTCTCTAAAGGGGAGTTTATCGCTGCGAAGTTGATTCCTGTTTTTTTGCTGCATTCCATCAATATTTTTATTCTATTTCTCTGGGCAACGTACCTGTTCGAAGTGCCATTTCGAGGCAGTTTTTTGCTCTATTGGCTCACGTCTGAGCTTTACTTGGTGATTAGTCTCTCCATTGGTATGCTCATCTCCATCATCACACGCACGCAGATCGTAGCGGTGGTTCTAACGGTCATTGTCACTATCATCCCAGGGTTTTTGTATTCAGGTATTTTGATGCCAATCTCTTCGATGGTGGGTGTTTCTCGCTATGAAGCACACGTTTTTCCTGTTATGTACTACAACCACATTCTCTACGATGTCTTTTTAGTGGGTGAGGGGTTGGCTTCGTCTAAAACAGTGACGTACATTTTCATCTTGGCGTTGTATGCTTTTTGTATGCTCACCCTTGGTAGTTTTTTGCTCAAAAAGGAGCTACGATGAAGATCTTTTGGGCAGTTGTGGGGAAGGAGTTACTGAGCTTCATACGCTCATGGCAGTTAGTCTTTGTAGTGCTGTATGCCTTTAGTTTTGAAGTGTACATCGCAGGCAGTGGCATCGAGCTTAAACCTCGTAATATCGCCGTGGGTTATATCGATGCAAGCGGAGGAGGGCTAAGTCAGAAATTTTTGAGTTACTTCCACGCCCCTGAGTTTTTAGAACCTATTTTATTTGAATCGCAAGAAAAACTCTCTCAAGCGGTGTTTGATAAAGAGATAATGGTAGGCTTAGTGTTTGATGATACCTTTGAACAAAATTTTCGCAAAAATCATCATACTAGCTTGCATGTTTTACTTGATGCTACAGCCGCTTCGCAAGCCTTTACGGCGCTGAGCTACTTGCAAAACATAGCGATCAATTTTACAGCACGGACTTTTCCAGTCGAACTTGTAACGCACAAACTGTTTAACGAAAATGCAGACAATCATACCTTTATGGCGCTTACGGAACTGCTCTCTATTGTAACGCTTTTATCGGTTATTTTAACAGCGGTTGTGTTTGTAAAAGAGAAAGAAGATGGCACATGGGACATCATGCTTTTAATGCCAGTGAATGCAAAAATCATTATTCTCGCCAAATCTTTCTCGCAGGTTATCGTTGTTATGGTGGGTATTGTTATTTCAGTAGGGTTTGTGATCTTTGGTGTTTTTGATACGCCTATCAATGGCTCATTTTTCGCTTTTATGTTACTGAGTTTTCTCTATGCCTTCACGGGGACTGGCATTGGGCTTTTCATTGCTGCGATTGCCAAAGATGTAATGCAAGTGGCTCAACTTTCCATCGTCATCATGTTACCACTCATTTTTCTCAGTGGGGCATGGACGCCGATTTATGCAATGCATCCGCTATTGCAGAAGTTTTCACTGATCTCTCCACTACGTTATTACATTGAAGGAACGGAGAGTATTTTCTTTAGAGGAACCCCTTTTTTAGAGCTATATCCGTACTTTTTAGGGGTAATATTGGTGGGGAGTGTGGTGTATCTGATAGGATTTCGTAAGATTGGGCGGTTGTTTTGATTTAACAACGCCAAACAAGCCAAACTTGTTTGACTACGTTACACTAGATACTAAAGCTTGCCAACTCACGTTGGCAGAATCGTTTGATGTATTTACATGTAAAGATTAATGTAAAAAGTTTTTGATGCCTGTAAAGATAAGTTGAGCTGAGAGTGCTGCAAGCACAAGTCCCGTGACTTTACTAAAAACAACAAGTCCCGTACGACCAATGAGTCTTTCAATATGCCCTGAAAGATACAGCAACAATCCAATACTAAAAATAGCCGATAAAAGCGCACTTGACCCCAAGAGCAAGTCTTCAACACTGTTCATATCTGCACCCATGACCATTAAAGCACCCACAGTTCCGGGTCCTACAGTGACAGGAATCGCCAAAGGGACGACGGCATGTTTTAAGATGTCTGTTTTGCAGGTAGGTTCTGCGTTAATGTCTTTTTGCACCAAATCAACAGCGGTTAAAAAAAGAAGTGCACCCGCACCAATACGAAAGGCATCAAGGGTAATGCCAAAAAGTTCAAAAATATATTTTCCAAAAAAGAGAATAATCAGACACGTGATTGAAATGGCAAGGGTTACTTTAATTGCAAGGCGCTTTTTGTCGCTCTCATCAATGCCCTTTGTCATCGATAAAAAAATAGTCGTAACAAAAAAGGGTGTCATAATGAAAAAGAATTTAACATAAATCGCAAAAAAAGCTGAGAGGTTACTCATAGGATTCCTATTTATTTTTTGGGATTGTATAGTGTTTTGCGTGAAGAAAAGGTTAAAAGAGTTTTTAATGACTAATTGTGTGTGCAGCTTTTTCCTATGAAGCGTATAAAGTCATAGAAGAGTTTTTCATCAAAATCATTGATCATCTCTTGTTTCATCATTTGAAGAGACTTGAAAGAGCTAAAGGCATTTTTGTAGGAACGCTTTGTTGTTAATGCGCTAAAAATATCACAGAGTGAAATTATTTTTGCAAAATCATTGATCTCATGCAGTTTTAAACCATCTGGGTATCCATTGCCACGAGCTTTTTCATGATGGCTTCGTACACCCATAAGAATATCTTCATTGATTTCATCGTGAAATTTGAGTACATCATAGCTATGGCATGGGTGGCTCTTCATTAGTGAAAATTCTTCATCTGTCAGTTTTCCATTTTTATTTATAATTTCATGTGGAATTTTGTTTTTACCAATATCATGCATCATTGCTGCATATCCAATATTGCGAAGATTTTCAAATGAGAATCCTAAATAATTTGCAAAGCCTATGACAAAAACGCTTACATCGACGGAGTGGGTATAGGTATAGTAATCATGTGAGCCTATACTCATCATGCTTTTAATGGATGTGTCATAATTTAAAATAATGTTTATTGTATGATCGACCAATGTTTTGGTTCGTTCTAAAGATTTTTTAGACTCAGGGTTCTTTAAAAGATCGTTGATGGCGTCTGAAGTACTTTTGTAAACCAAGAGAGATTTTTCATTGAGCGGAATTGTATCATCAGATGAAATTTTTTTTAAATAGGACTCTATGTGGTTATCGTATGATGGTTTTTCGGTAAGATGGATATAAAAATATTCTGATAAATCATTGGTGTTTTTGATGTTATCCGTTAGCTTTTCAGGATATATATCGCCTTTTTCAACAATCAGATGAAACTTATTTTCTCTTTCTAAATAAAGATTGAAATCAAGTTGCATCCCAGGTTTAATAGCACATAATGGTATATTATGAAAAAGCGGTTCACTCAAAACGGACATACATTTAAGCCTTGTTGGACTCGAATTTTAAATACAAACAAATAATCCTATCAAACTTTCAATCACAAATGAGACACATTAAATCAATGATTTGTGACCATTTTATAACTTTATCCATGACATCGGCATTTTGAATAATGAAATACGACTTGTATGGGTACAAAAACTTATAAAGAAGCGCGTAATAAACACTTTTTCAGTTCCTCTTTGGCAGAATGATCACATGAAAAAAGAGATACTTTACCTAATCGAATACTTAGCGAAGAGCGAAAATGAGCAAGAGAGAGCTTTTTATGAACTGTTGGTTCAAAACCTCGCTTCACAAGAACTTTATTCGCCTACAAAATTTACACAAGCGCAAATTGGCTCATTGATGTCTCGACAAGGGTTTTGTGCTCCTTCACATTTTGTTGAGGGCACAAAAGCACTTGATGCCGCTTTTGAAGCTGCTTTGCCTAAACCACTGCAAGAAGCAAAGAAAAGCCTTTTTATGACACTTTTAAGTGTTAACTTTCCTAAAAAGAAAGGATTTTTAAGTGTCTCACTAGACCTTTTTCTCTCTCAACTTGAGCCTGTAGAAAAAAGCATTTATGAAAATCTTTTGGCCTATGTCGCTGGACTCAACCGTGCCCTTGCGCTTTTTTTTATTTTAGGCAAAGAAGATACACAAAACTTTACACCAGAACATTTAGTGACATTTGCGGAATCTTTACATGGTAAGCTTTTGGAGTTTCTTTTTAATGAAGAAGAAAAAGCCTTACTGAGTCAAGGTCTTAAAGAGTTGCTTGGTGTTTACCTTAGCCTATATGGCAAATATCTTTACATGTAAAAGGATTTGCAGATGAAAGAAGATGAAAAAGAGCTCAGTTGTGCCGAGTGTGGAACGCTGAACTGTCATAAGCACGAAAGCCGTTATCCTAAGTTTTGTTTGACGACCAATGTCGATGAGAAGATGCTAGAAGAGTCTCTTGAATGTTATAAAGATGAAGATGGAATTGATCGTAAAATTGCGCTGGCAGCCGCTGACATTGAGGGTAAGTACTATGGACAGCTCACACGCGTTGAAGAGATTTTGGCATTTGCAAGGCGCATTGATGCGAAGAAAATTGGCATTGCCTCATGCGTAGGACTCGCAGCTGAGTCAAAAGTCTTTGCAGAAATTCTCAAAGTTAACGGCTTTGAAGTTTTCATGGCGATCTGTAAAGTAGGCTCACGTGATAAATGTGAAATAGGACTCAAAGAAGAGCAAAAAATTCGCCCCAATACCTTTGAGCCTATGTGCAATCCTATACTTCAAGCTAAGTATCTAAACAAAGCCAAAACAGATCTCAATGTCATTATGGGTTTGTGTGTTGGTCATGACTCGCTTTTCATCAAATACGCCAAAGCAACGACAACGTATCTTGTTGTAAAAGACCGTGTTTTAGGGCACAACCCTGTCGTTGCACTTTACACCACAGGTACATACTACAAAAAACTTTTAAGCCCAAAAGAGTACTAAATTCTTTACATGTAAAGAGCAAGTTCAATAAACTTGGCTTGTTCTTATTTTATATTTGCCAAAAGTTTTGCAAAATAACGCGATTTGATCTGTTCACTTGCCATGATCTGTTTAATTGGTGGCAGTTTGAGCAGGACTCCTAAAATAGCTGCCATAGCGCGGTGGTTCCAAAGTGCTTGATTATCAAAAATGAGATCTTGCAGTTTCCCTCGCTCTATCGCCATCATAACCGTTTTATGTGCGGTATTGATGGGTGTAATGATGCGTTTAGCACGCTCTTTGAGAGAGATAACATGATCTTTGCACGTCGTGACACATACCCCACAACCCAGACAGCGATTTTCATCCAGAGTCGCTTTCATTTTTTTAGGTTTTTGCGGATCGTGTGCTGAAACCATTGAGATAGCCTCCACAGGACAAGCCTGAGCGCATTGGCAACAACCATTACATGTCAGATCAATTTCGGGTAAAAAATTGGTGGTTTCCACAGGATTTAAAAAAGCAAAACGACGAGCGGCGGTGAGAGCTTCACAACAACAACTACAACAGTTGCAGATAAAATTAACTCCGCTTTGAGCATTTTCTCCAAACTGTACCAACTTATGCTCTCTTGCTTTCTCTAGCAGTTCTAACCCTTCACTTTTTTCTACGAGTCTTGTGTAGCCATATTTTGAAAGAGAATGTGCAGTGTTGCCAAATGTCATACAAATATCGATAGGAGCGTCGCAAGCCGTTCCTAGATGTTGTTTTTTATGTCGGCAATAGCACATGCCAACACCCATATATTTGGAACTTTCAATGATATGTGAAGCACGTTCATAATCAAGCACATGTAGGCTATTTTGAGGCGAGAGTGCATTTTCATTGACAAAGGCTCGACCAGGTTTTGTCTCCCCCGTAAAGAGTGCTTTGATGAACTCCTCTTCTACACTAAGGTATTGGTAAAAAAGCTTCGAAATAACGGTTTGATCGACATGCCCACCTGTGCGCATTAAGGTAAACTCAAAAAAACCAGCCATAGGAGGAGGGAGCACATACGTAGAGCTTCCTTCTTGTTCAATGTCAAGAAGTAGTGCTTTTGAGCAGAGCGTATCGAGTGTTTTTTGTGCTTCTAAAACAGTTACTTTCCAAATTTGGGCAGCCGTTTGAGTCTTAAAAGGCTTAATGGGAAGAAGTGAAACTAACTGGGCTTCTTTGGGTGTAAAAAGAAGGCTTAGAATTTCATAGAGGGTTTGTGAAGGAGGCGCACCTAAAGGAAAGCGGTTGAGTCTTTCAATAAGATGCGTATAACCTTCACGGGATGTGAGATGTGACATGGCAAACTCCTTATCACAGAGGTATTTAAAACAATAGTCTCAAAATCCTTATGGAGAGCTTTATTTAAATAGAATGCTTCCTAATCGAACCATATTAGATCCGCAGGCAATGGCAAGTTCAAAATCAGAGCTCATTCCCATAGAGCAGTATTTTGCACCATGAGCTTGCAGTGATTCGTAAATTTTATGTGTCGTTTCAAAGCTTTTTTGGATGATGGCAGTATCTTCACAGTGAGCGCCGATACTCATAACGCCTTTTAGATGAAGATTTTTACATGTAAGCATGATTTGCTCATACACTTCAAATGCAACCTCAGGCATTACACCTGCTTTTTGGTCTTCATACGCACTGTTAATTTGAAGTAACACATTCATCGTTTTATTCTTTACATGTAAACGTTTATCCATCTCTTGAGCAAGCTCTAATGAGCTTAATGAGTGCATTAAAAAAGGATCAAGATCAATGAGTTGATTGATCTTATTGGTTTGTAAGCGTCCGATAAAATGCCATTCTAGAGGCAAATGCGCAAGTGCATGAACTTTATCGCTCATGTCTTGTACTTTGTTTTCACCAAAAGAGCGTTGACCGATGTTGTACATTGCTTCAATCATCAAAGGCGTTGCGCTTTTACTTGCCGCTACGATTTTGACGATGTGATGTTGGCTTACATGTAGGCGCGCTTGCTCAATACGAGTGAGAATTTCATCAAATGTGTTTACAAAATTTTTAGTTTCCATTAGTTAACCTGTAAATGTCATTAAAAATGCTAAAAGCCATGAGGCTCAACAGTAGTACCCAACCAGCCGTTGTCATGTTTATAAGAATACGTTCATTAGGTGCTTTTTTAGTGATTAGCTCGTAAGTATTGAACATAATATGTCCACCATCAAGAGCTGGAATAGGCAAAAGATTGATGACACCAAGATTGACTGAAATAAGAGCAATTAAGGCAAAAAGTGCGACAAGCCCAGCGGCACTTGCTTCTGATGTCACTTGAACAATAGAGATAATGCCACCCAACTCTTTAGGTGAGACAACACCTTCAACAAGTTTTTGCAGACTTGTTAAAATGAGTGTCGTTGCTTTGGCAGTTTGATCATAAGCAAAACCAAAAAGTTCATTGGCGCCATAAACCACTTCAATCGTTTTACCACTTGGTGCAACCCCAATCATTTTCTTTTGCTTTGTTTCGCCAAACATATTTTGATATTCACTAATTTTAGGGGTTAAAAGGAGTGTTTGCACACTTCCTGCACGTTCCACTTTTAGCTCGATTTTATCCATGCTTTTTTGAATGATTGCACTGACTTCATCCCACGCCTCAATCACAATACCATTGATCATGACAATACGGTCATTTTCCTGAAGTCCCGCTTCAAGGGCAGGGGAGTTTTCACTGATTTTACCAATGATAGGCGCGTATTTGCTAACCCCCATTGCTCCGACAGCCATAAAAAGAAGAAACGCTAGTAAAAAATTTGAAAAAGGACCCGCAAAAAGAATGATAATACGCTTCCATGGTGCTTTTGTGTTGTAGCTGTCCGCATCATAGCTTACTTTAGTGGGATCACGGTCGTCTTGCCCTTTCATCTGCACATATCCACCTAGAGGAATCAGCGAGAGGCAATACTCTGTGTTACCGACAATTTTTGTGAAGATTTTTTTACCAAATCCGATGCTAAAAACTTCAACGTGTACACCAAAAAAACGAGCAGCTAAGAAGTGACCCAATTCATGGAAAAAAATAAGAAAAGAGAGAACTAAAATGGAAGTAAGTGTTCCCATTAATGGCTCTCTTTTTTAGTGTATCCGATGATGTATTCATAGCCTGAGTAGAGTGTTAGAGCAACGGCTGCCCAGAGTAAAAGGTTTGCATAAGGCCAGTTCATCATTAAAAAGCCAATGGCGATCATCTGAAGAACGGTTTTGACTTTTCCAGCCATACTTGCCGCAATATCCTTACCTTCGCCCATTGCCGCTACACGAAGACCTGTAATGAAAAATTCGCGTGTAAGGATGAGAAAGATCGCCCATGGATTGGCTCGATCTATCATCATTAGACCAAGAAATGCCGCTAAAGTGAGCATTTTATCAGCTAGGGGATCTAGAATGGCGCCTAATTGTGTCATTTGATTCCAACTGCGCGCAATGTAGCCATCGAAGAAATCGGTAGCGCTTGCGATCACAAAAATCAAAGCCGCAAAAAAGTCTATCCAGCTTGGATGTAAACTTGCAAAAAGAGGCAAGTCACGATTGACCAAGAGGACAAACATGAGTGGTGCTAAACCTATGCGTAAAGAGGCTAAAAGATTAGGAAGGTTCATCATTTAAACGTTGTTCCACCATCAATTAACATGGTATGCCCTGTAATCCATGATGCCTTATCTGAACAGAGAAACAGACATGCGCCCGCTAAGTCTTGTGGTTGACCCATACGACCCAAAGGTGAAAGTTTAGCTGTAATGTCGCGAACTTCTTCATAGTTTGTAAATGCTCTTAAAGCATCTGTTTCAATGGGGCCACCACTCACGGCATTAACGCGAATTCCCATGCAACCAAGTTCAGCCGCAGCGTAACGAACCATGGTTTCAACAGCTGCTTTTGCGGTACCATGACCTGCATAGTTTTCAATGTAAACGAGGTTACCTGTTGATGAAAGAGAGATGATACTTCCTCCACCCACTTTTTCCATACGTTTTGCTGCTTCTTGAGCGCCTACAACAAATGCGTTAACGGTTGCCGTAAAGATGTTATTGATACCACGAGGTTTAAGTTTCATAAACTTGGTATATCCACCTACAACAGGACGACCTGAGATGATCGCATTAGAGATAAAAAAGTCAATACGATCAAAATCTTTGTCGATCTCTAAAAAAAGATCTTTGTAGGTCTCTGGTTCTAAAATATTGAGTGGATAAGCTTTTGCTTTAATGCCATATTTTGTTTCCAAGTCTTTTACTTGCTCTTTTGCTAACTCTTCATTTGAGTTATAGGTAAATGCAACATTCACACCTGCTTGGGCAAATTCATAAACAATGGCTTGACCGATACCTCTAGTACCGCCGCTAATGACAAGTGTTTTCCCCTTCATTAAAATCCTTTAATCGTATATTTTTTGAGTGTATTTTCAATACGTTTCATATTCTCGTTGCTTGGCGCGCAGAGTGGTAGACGATATTCCAATGTTTCAAGCAAGCCTGCGATATACATTGCCGCTTTTATAGGAATAGGGTTACTTTCACAGAAAAGAGTTTTGTTGATCTCATAAAGTGAGTCATTAATGGCTTTTGCTCCATGAAAATCGCCTGCTAGTGCTAAATGCGTAAGCTCCGAGATTTGATCTGGCAAAATGTTTGATGTCACAGAAATAACACCTGACCCTCCATTTGAGAGAATAGGGTAGTTAATCGCATCTTCACCGCTAAAGACAGCCAATTTGGGCTGATGAGCCAGTAAATCAACACAACGATCAATAGAACCCGTTGCTTCTTTAACGCCAAAGATATTTGGGCATGCATCATAGAGTCTAAAGATGGTATCAGGGAGTAAATCACAGCCTGTACGTCCCGGTACATTGTATAAAAGGACGGGAATATCTACAGAGCTTGCAATGGCTTTATAGTGTTGAAAAAGACCTTCTTGCGTTGGTTTGTTGTAGTAGGGTGTAACTGAAAGAATACCGTGTGCGCCATGTGCTTGTGCAAACTTAGCCAATCCAATGGCTTCATGGGTTGCATTGCTTCCAGCCCCTGCAAGGACTTTAACATCACTTTTTGAGCAGACATCAACAGCAATTTCGATACAACGGCGGTGTTCGTCGTGATCAAGTGTTGCACTTTCACCCGTTGTACCCACAGGAACAACAACATCAATGCCATTTTTAATCTGTCTTTCTATCAATTTTGCATAGTGAACTTCATCGAGTTTTCCATTTTTAAATGGTGTAATAAGCGCGGTCATCGCTCCTTGTAACGAGTGGTGCATCTTAATAATCCTTTCTTAATATCACAGTCGTAGAGGACTGTGGGAGTAAATATTTGTTAACAGCTTTGATTATATCTTCTTTTTTGAGCTTATTGATGCCCTCTTCATAATTTAGTAACGGGGTAATGTCCCCCTTGGCATAGTAAGAACCAAACAGTGAGGCTAACTCACTTGAACTTTCTAAATTATGAATAAAATCGGCTTTTGTATTGATCTTTATCTTTTCAATATCTTTATCGCTTACATTGCCTTTTTTTAGACTATCAATAATTTTTAATATCTCTGCTTCAACGCTTTCCGCTTTCACACCGGGGTTACAGACTGCTAAAAACAGAAAGATCGAAGGATCTTTCGCTTCCATAGCGTAGCCGTAGATTTGGTTGACCAATTGTTTTTCATCCACTAAAGTACGGTGGAGCTTACTGCTCTTTCCACTACTTAGAAGTTCACTTAATGCTGAAAGTGCAACTTGATCTTCATGTGTGAAGTTTGGAATCTTATAGGCAATCGCTACCATTTCCACTTCACTCTCTTTTTTAATAAGAAGGCGCTTTGCACCATCTTGTTGTGGTTCAACTTGATGATGTGCGGCAGGAATTGGCATTGTATTTTTTATTTCACCAAAATACTTTGCAACATTGTTAAAAACAACTTCGGGCGTAATATCACCAGCCACAACAACGATGGCATTGGAAGGTTGATAATATTTGGAGTGAAAACTACGAATATCTTCAATGCTCCAGTTTTTAATATCCTCTTTAAATCCTATCGGTGTCCAGTGGTAAGGATGATAGGTAAATGCATTATTAAAAAGTCTAAAATACAAATAGCCAATCGGCGAGTTATCGGTTCTCCAAAGTCTTTCTTCAAGAACAACATTGCGCTCTGGTTGAAACTCTTCATCGGTAAGTTTAAGATTTTGCATGAGTTCTGCAAAAAGCTCTAAAGATTTTGGTAAATTCTTCGAAGAGCTTTTGATGAAATAATGCGTATAATCAAAACCTGTTGAAGCATTATTGACACCACCAAATCCTTTGACGATTTCATCAAATTCACCTGTTTTAAGGTTTTTTGTTGATTTGAAATTGAGGTGCTCCAACATGTGAGCGATGCCGCTTTTTCCCATGATTTCATTGCCGCTTCCGACTTTATAAAAAATGTCTGTGGTAATGACATCACTTTTATTGTTCATAGGAATAACAACAATTTGTAGGCCATTCTCCAACGTTTTGGTAAAGTGCTCAGGAAGAGAGTTAGCCATTAATGCTCCTAAAAATGTTAAAAATAGTAGTAACTGTTTCATGCGTTATCATCTCCTGTCGCTTCCTATAACTTCGCTAATATGACTAAATCCATCTCTTTCCATACGCTCTAAAATGCCTTGATTTATCGCACGGTTGAGTGAAGGACCTTTGAAAATAAATGCGGTATAGATTTGAATCAAACTCGCTCCTGCTTTGAGTCTTCTATACGCTTCATCCGCAGAATCAATACCGCCAACGGAAATCAATGTTGTTTTGCCAAAAAATTCTTTAGCAAGTGCGTCAAACATCGCAAAGCTCTTTTCGGTGAGCACCTTACCACTAATGCCACCAAAATCTTTTGCATTTGGAAGCAAAGAGTAGTCGATGGTTGTATTGGTTGCCACGATTCCCGCTGCACCATTTTCAAGAGCAGTTGAGCTTACATGTAAAGCATCAGACACCGCTAGATCAGGTGCGATTTTAAGCAGAACAGGTTTACATGTAAGCTCTTTTGCCATCACAAAAAGATCTTTAATAAACTGTTCATTTTGTAAATCTCTAAGGCCTGGTGTGTTAGGCGAAGAGATGTTAATGACCAAATAATCGCTCAAGTCTTTAAAACGCTTAATCAGTTTTTCATAGTCTTTAAGCGCATTTTCGGCTGATGTTGTTTTGTTTTTACCAATGTTAGCACCTAATGGTGTGGCAAAAGGGTAGAGTGATTCTAATCGCTTACCGACTTTGTACATGCCTTCATTGTTAAAACCCATAGCATTTTGAATGGACTCTTGCTCAACATAACGAAACAGTCTTGGTTTGGCATTGCCACTTTGAGGCTCAGGTGTAATCGTACCATACTCAATGTGCCCAAATCCAAGGGCTGTAAGCATTTTGATCATGGTAGCATTTTTGTCAAATCCTGCACCAAGACCTAGAGGATTTAAAAATGTTGTTCCCAAAAGTTCTTGTTCAAGGCGTTTGTCATGAATAAAAAACTGTTCTGCTATGGGTTGGAGAATAAAAGGTGTATAGTTTGCGCCATTTTTAAAGAAAAATTCTGCAATATGGTGCGCATTCTCTGGCGAGAAATTAAACATGAATTTTTTCATCAAGCCATAATAATCAAACATCTTTTATTTCCTTCAATATAAAGTACGCGATTATACTCCATAAAAGATAAAAGATGGTTGATTTTAGCCTATTGCTAGTGCTGTAAGCCTTTGAGATTAAGATACTCTTTGGAGTTTGCGAGTAACTCTTCATCGCTTCCAATAGCACAAATTTTGCCATGTTTAAGAAGCGCGATTTTATCTGCTTTTTTGATGGTGCTCAGACGGTGTGCAATGACAAAAGTGATTTTATCTTTGATGAGATTTTCAATCGCTTCGGTAATTTTTTGTTCACTTTGTGTGTCTAGTGCAGAAGTGGCTTCATCTAAAATAAGCACTTGTGGATTAGTGTAAATCGCGCGTGCTATGGCAATGCGTTGCCTTTGTCCGCCTGAGAGATTGGTTCCAAATTCATCTAAATGCGTGTAAATTCCCTCACTTAGGCTTTGTACAAATTCATACGCATTGGCTTTTTGCAATGCATCAATGACTTTAGCCTCATCAATCTCTTTGCCATAAGCAACGTTTGCTGCAATGCTATCGTGAAAAATATAGACGCGTTGGGTTACCATCGCAATATTGTGACGCAAATCGTGCAGATCAAATGATTTTAGATCCATACCATTAATTTGTATAGTGCCAGATTTTGGATCGTAAAAGCGCATCAGCATATTCATTAAAGAACTTTTACCACCACCGCTATCACCGATGAGAGCGATCATTTCGCCTGCTTTCGCTTCAAGTGTTACATCATTTAAAGCTTGTTTCTCTCCATAAAACAGTGAAACATTGTTAAAAGAGATCGTATTGATTTTTTGAGGTAAAGATTCTGTTCCCGATGGAATAGAAGGTCGTTGATCCAGCAAGAAGAAAATACGCTCACTTGCCACTAAGGCGTCTTGCATTCGATTGTAAAGACCAGAAATTCTCTTAATTGGGGTATAAAGCATAAAAAGGGCTGTTAAAAAAGAGAAAAATGCACCTACACTCATGCTTCCTTCTATAACCTCTTTACCGCCCACTAAAATAACAACAGCAACGCCGATAGAACCCAATGTTTCCATGACCGGGCTAACAAGTTCGTTGACTTTAACCGATTTCATGGTGAGTTTAAAAAAGCGTTCATTATCTTTTTGAAAAAGTTCATGCTCATAAGCTTGGGCATTATTGGCTTGAATAATTTCAATGTTATTGAAAATTTCACTTAGTTTTGCCGTAATATCAGATATTTTTTCTTGTGATTGGCGTGAAACTTTCTTCATTTTTTTAGAGAGAATACTCAAAGGATAAACAGCCAAAGGCATAACGACCAGCGCATAAAAAGCAAGTTCATAACTTTGATAAATCACAACACCAATCAGACCAAAAATAGTAAATGTTTCTCGTAAAAACTCAGGAATGAGATTGGAAACAACGGTACGTACACGTTCAACGTCGTTCGTATTACGGCTAATAAGTTCACCTGTTCGGTATTCATGGAAAAATGAGAGGTCAAGTTTTAAAAGATTTTCTAAAATATTTTCACGAAAACGTCTGATAATATCATGCCCAATATAAGCTGTGTAGTAAGCTTGCATATACCTACCAGCCTCTTTGATCGCATAAACGGCAATAATGGCATAAGGCAAAAGCTGTAGCATCTCTTTATCTTTTGCAATAAAAATTTCATCTAAAAGAGGTTTTACAAGATAAGCAGAGTAAGCCGTACCACCACTGGAAAGTCCCATACCAACAATAGCCAAAATAAAATAAGGTATGTAATCTTTAAAAAAAGGAGAAAAACGCTTTAAAACATCTTTAAGGCTATACATTTTTAATTCACCTTTTCCCATTGCGTACCTGTTGCTGTATCCATTAGCTGTATCTGTTTGCTTTCAAGAAGGGAACGAATTTCATCTGCTTTAGCGAAATCTTTCGCTTTTTTAGCCTCGGTTCGCTCTTGTATTAGTGCTTCAATCTCTGCTTTTTCAGCCTCGCTAACACCCATTTGAAAATAGACGTAAGGATTGTAGAGACCGATACCAAGTAACGATTCAATCCAGATCAGATTGGCATGAGTGATGGCTTTAAAAGCTTTATCTTTAGGGTTAGAATCGAGCATTTCATTGGCGTAAGAGATCATTTCATCTAAGCTTGCCAGTGCTTTTGAAATGTTCAAATCATCACTCAGTGCTTCAAGCATGAGTTCTTTAAAGCTTGAAGAAACTTCACTTGGCGTGATTTCAAAAATTCTTTTTTTAAGTCGGTAGAGTTTATCAAGTCGTTTTTTTGTGTTTAAAAGATCCTCTTCCGCAAAGTTAAAGTTAGCCCTATAATGTGTCGCAAGGAGGTAAAATCGAAGCACCTCTCCGCTATAGATAGCAAGAGCATCTTTAAGAAAAAAGCTATTGCCCAATGATTTACTCATTTTTTCACCACTGATCGTGACAAATCCGTTGTGCATCCAGTATTTGGCAAGCTCTTGATCGCTTTTACATCTGGTTTGTGCCGCTTCATTTTCATGGTGAGGAAAGAGAAGGTCAGCACCTCCTGCATGAATATCGATTTGATACGCCCCACTGCTTGCAAGATGTTTTTCTATCATCGCTGAACACTCAATGTGCCACCCTGGACGGCCCACTCCAAAAGGAGCAGGGTAACTTGGTTCATTCGCTTTGGAAAATTTCCAGAGTGCAAAATCTTTTTGATCTTTCTTCTCTTCTTTTTGCTCTACTCTTGCTTGTGTTGCATCTTCTTCAATAGAACGATGACTTAAAGAGAGGTATTTATGATCTTTGGAAGTATCAAAATAGATTCCATCGCTTGTTGCATACGCAACCTTTTTACCGAGCATTGCATCGATAAATGTGATAATCTCCAAAACCGTTTCTGTAGCCTTTGGTTCAATGTCTGCGTCGTTTACATGTAAAGCGTGCATCTCGTTTTTATAGCGTTCGATATAAAAAGAGGTGATCTCTTCAAGTGACTTGCCACTCTCTTTCATTTTGTGAATGATTTTGTCATCAATGTCAGTAAAGTTTTTTACAAAAGTCACGCGATAACCAAGTGCTGTAAAGACACGACGTAAAAGATCAAAAGCGATGGCACTCCTGGCATGTCCTAAGTGTGCATCATCATAGACGGTTGGTCCACAAACATAAATCTTTACTTCGTTTTCCTTAATAGGTACAAACAGTAGTTTTTTCTTCACAACTGAATCATAAATAAACATGAATTATTTCCTTTAACCAACTTAGCACACCCCACTCAAGGAGTAGCACTAAAATCAAAATAAGTAATTTTTTATTATAAAGTATAGCGAAAAATTTTCGAGCACCAAAGGATCGGATCGTAAAAAAGAGTAAAACATAAGCCGCAAGTGAGCCTGCAAGCGCAAGTCCAGCTGCACCCATAGGCTTGATAAGAGCAAATGAAAAGACAAGGTTTGACCCGAGTGAATACATCGCGATAATGGCAGCTTCTCTTTGTCTCATGCCTGCATAAAGCCAAAGTGAGAAGAGTTTTGCAAGTCCAAAAGGAATTAATCCTATCATGTACATGCCCAAAACCCAAGCGGTCGTTAGACTATCTTCGTGTGAAAAAGAGCCGTGTTCAAACAAAAGCTTGACGATCTCGTAACTTAACATGTAACCACCCATCGTAGAGGTTGTCAGTAGAAAAGCCAAGACCCAAAAGCCTTGAGAAAGTAGTTTTGATGCTTCTTCTTCGTTGTTCGCTTTAAGTAATCTCGTGATTTTTGGGAAAATACCCGTGGTGAGGGCAATCGCAAAAAGAGCGAGAGGAAGCTGAAAAATACGGTTTCCATAGTAGAGATAACTGATACTTCCTGTCACTAGAAAACTTGCCAATGTTGTGTCTACAAAAGAGACAATTTGAGGAGTGGAATTACCAATAATTGAGTGCCAAAAGGAGCGATTAAAGCTTTTATTAGCTTCGTTAAGTGCTTCATCTCTTTTATGACGATGTTTAAAAGCAACGACAAAAAGTTTTAAAAAGTTATCTTTTTTTAGGGCAACCACATGGATGGCAACTTGCATTAACCCACCCACTAAAACACCGTAACTTAGAGCATAAACAATGGTTTTACGATCATAATTTTGAAACAGAAGAAGGGCTCCTATCATACCAATATTAAGGAGTGCCGTAGAAAAAGCACTGACGGCAAAATGGTGTTTATACTGTAAGAGTGAGCCAAAAAGCGTGACACAAAAAATGAGGGGAAGATAGTAAAAATTGATTGCAACAAAAGGTGCTGAGAGTGCTACGGTCTCTTCATCAAATCCAAAAGCAATAATTTTTGCAAAAAACTCGCTAAATAGGGTGACGATAAGAGAGAATACGATTAGAAAAAGTAGAAAGCGTACAAAAATAGTATACGTAAAAAGTGATTTACGTGGTGTTTTGATAAAGCTAGGGATGAAGCTCTGTGTAAAAGCACCTTCTGCAAAGATACGGCGGAAAAGATTAGGAAATTTAAACGCCACAAAAAAGATGTCGCTATAGATGTTTGCGCCTAAAATTGAAGCACTCAGCATATCGCGAATAAAGCCAAATATACGAGAGACAAGGGTTCCGATACTGTTTGTAAAAAATGATTTAATAAGCATGGCGTATAGTATCTAAAAATGGTTTAAACAATATTTTTATCTATTTTTTGCTAAGATTTCCTAACATTTTAAGCAACATTGGTCGATATTAACACAGAGTTTAGAACTCAACACAAAAAACAGAGGTGCACATTGGGGCTATTTGATAAGATTAAAGGTAACAATACGGACGGAACAACACAAAGTGATGGTGATACGTCTGAATTTAAATCCATTGTAATAGACACTATCAATGTTATTAAAGAACTTAAAAATGTTGCTGCTGCAAATCACCTCAAACCGACAGAGCTTTCTTTTAAGCTTCTTCGCACCACAACTTATTATAGCGATGAAAAAAGCGAAAATAATGAAATGAATGAAGAAGAGTTAAAGCTTTTACTCGATGATAGCTTTTTGCTCAACCCAAATCTCAAACTTACACAACATTATCGTGTTGAAATTTATAAAATTGCTGATCAAGAAGATGATCACACAATTTTGCCCGATATAACACTCAGTGGCAATAAAAGCCTTACCAAAATCATCGCTATGGTTGCGCAAAGTCATGATGTGAAGTACACTTCAAAACTTGAAGAAAAGATGATTGAAGATATTCAAATCAAAAAGATTAAAGCGGGTATTTTAGTAGGTATTCGCGATCAAAATATGTATAAAGAGGTCAAAAAAATTGTTGCCAATATTAGAGTTAATGGCATCATAGATCAAAACCAAACTTTTGTCGTATGCCAAGGTGTCGATGAAGTGCCTTCCATCAATGATGACCTTATCTATCACTATAAGAAGAAAATCAATGCTAAAAGTTCAGATGGCAAGGTTGATTATTCTAAGAGAGGGTTTGTGCTAGCGGTTGAAAAAGATGAGTGTATTATCGAATACATTAAACCGCAAATGGGCACACCTGGTCGTAATTGCAGGGGCGCTTATATACCTGTAAAAGAGCCTCGTAAAGCTAACGATATTCCTATTGGTATTAGTGCTAATCTGACTAAAAAAGAGAGTGAAACAAGTATCAAATATATTGCCAATCGTGGTGGTTATGTTAATTTCGATAAAGGCAATTATGACATTCAAGACCAGATGGAAATCAACGAAATCAGTTTTAAATCCACAGGTTCAATTGATGCCAATCTTGGCTCAAATATCAAGATCAATATTAAAGAAAGCGATATTCTCAAAGATGCTATAGGTGCAGGTATGAGTGTTGAAACGACCGAAGTGCATGTCCAAGGAAATATCGGTAGTGGCGCAAGAATTAAAGCTAAAATTGCTGAAATTGGCGGACAAACACATCAAACTGCCTATATTGAAGCCGATAAAATCATTATTTCTGTACACCGTGGTGAGGCGAATGGTTCTGATGTCGAAATCGACCGTTTAGAAGGTGGCAAAGTTATCGGTGATACAGTACATGTAAAACAGATGATTGGTGGTGAGATCATCGCTAAGGTTGTTAAAATCGATAATCTTATGTCCAATGCAAAAATCACAGCTTCAGAAATTTTGGAAGTGACGGAGCTTAAAGGAACCAATAATAAATTTATCATTGATCCAAGTGTTACCAAAGAGTTTAATGAACTGATAGAATCTATCAATAAAAAAATTCAAAAACTCGAAGAAGAACTCAAAGCCTTTCCTAGGCAGTTAAGCGCTAAAAAAGAGTTTATTGAAAAAAATAAGCCAATGGCTGAAATGGTAAAAGACAAAATTATGGAGCTCAAACGTACAGGCGTTGAACCTCCTGTAACTCTTTTTGCAAAGATTAAAGATTTTCAAGAAAAAGTGATTGATTACAATACCTTCTTGCAGACATTCAAGGATAAAAAAGAGGAATTGCAAGAATATCGTGATGAGTTAAATAAAGTTCAAAATAAAGTCTTCGCCGCAAAAATTATCAACCATTCGGCATGGAAAGAGTTCAATGAGGTACGCTTCAGACTGATTTCCCCTCCTAAAGATGTGACTTATAACCCTAAAGAGCGTGAAATTGCTCGCGAAATTACCTTGAAAGATATGGGTAATGGAGAGCATAGAATCATTCGCTCAGGTGAGTATAGCAGCAAATGATAGTTGGCATTGAAGGAAAAGTCGTCAAAAAAGAGGTGACGTTTGTTTATATTAAAACGTCCTCTGGGCTTACGTATAAAGTTTTTGTTTCGTTGTCGTGTATTGGAAAAATTAACACAGATGTTATAGCTTTACATGTAACGCAAATTATCAGAGAAGATCAACATAGCTTGTATGGTTTTATAGATGAAAATGAGAAAAAAGTATTTGATACACTCATTAAACTTAATGGCATTGGCCCATCAACAGCCCTTGCCGTTTGCTCAACGCTCAGTCCTGATGATTTTGCACAAGCACTAGTGAGTCAAAATGTTCAAGCTTTTCAAAAAGTTCCTGGCATTGGACCGAAGAGTGCAAAACGCATTTTAGTAGAACTGAGTGATTTTTCATTGCAATTAAGCCTTGATGAGCATAGTTCAGGAAGCATGGTTGAAGCTTCTTTGGCACTTGAAAGTCTTGGATTTAAGAAAGAGATGATCAAAAAAGCACTGAGCAGTTGCCAAGGCTCAGATACCCAAACACTTATCAAAGAAGCTCTTAGAAAATTAAGTTAGGCTCTTTGCAAAAAAGTGTTCTTAAAATTAACGCTAACAAAGGAAAAGAAATGACTGTAGCCGTTTTATTTGGCGCCCAAAGTTTTGAACATGAAATCAGCGTGGTAAGTGCCATTGCTCTAAAAAAAGTACTTAAAAGTGATATCGTTTATATTTTTTGTGATTATCATCGTGATTTTTATTTAATTCCTACGGATAAAATTACCTCAAAACGCTTTAGCAGTGGTGAGTATAAAAAAGACAGATCACTTTATTTAAAGCAAGGTGGTTTTTATGCTAAAAAAATGATTGGTGAAGAAAAAGTTGCTTTTGATGTGATGATCAACCTCGTGCATGGACAAGACGGTGAAGATGGAAAGTTAAGCTCCATGCTTGATTTCTTTGGTGTACCATACATTGGACCTCGAACGGAAGGCAGTTGTATCAGTTACAATAAACTCTTTACTAAGTTGTATGCTAAAGAAGTAGGGGTCAATGTTTTGGATTATCAAGCATTGCGCAAAGGAAGTAATGAGACCATTAGAATTCCTTACCCTTTCATTGTTAAACCTTTGCGACTTGGAAGCTCTATTGGTATTGGTATCGTAAAAGAGGAAAAAGAGCTCTCTTATGCACTTGATGTTGCGTTTGAATTTGACGATACTGTTTTAATTGAGCCCTTTATCAGTGGTGTAAAAGAGTACAATCTTGCAGGATGCAAGACGAATGTATTTCATTTCTCTATTATTGAAGAGCCACAAAAGGAGGAGTTTTTAGACTTTGATAAAAAGTATTTAGACTTTTCGCGTACCAAAAGAGTGAATGAAGCTACACTGGATACTCAAGCAGAAGAGGGCATTCGTGAAGCGTTTGTTAAGCTTTATGATCCACTCTTCTTAGGCGCACTGATTCGTTGTGATTTCTTTGTCATTGATGGTGTCACCTACCTTAATGAAATCAACCCAATCCCTGGTAGTATGGCAAATTACCTCTTTGATGACTTTGATAGTATTATCAACAATCTCTCGAAATGGTTACCAAAAAGTATCTCTATGCCTAAAGAGTACCGCTATATCAACTCTATTCAAGCAGCTAAAGGTAAGTAAAAGTCTTGTTTATGTAGGATATTACATAAAATTTTGCACAAAGGCACTTTCTTGATGACCTATGCTAAGAATGAGATAATGACGGCAACTGACATGGTGCGCAACTTTAGCTCTGTGTTAGGAAGCCTCAGTAAGGGCGAAAACAAGCGTGTTGTTATCGTAAAAAATAACCGTTTTGAGGCGATTATGATTACGGTGGACGAGTATGAAAAAATGAGCGAAGCGGTTAATATTTTGGAGAAAATTTACGCCAGCACAAAAAAGAAGAGTGATGGCTAAGAAAGAGATTGTATTTCAAAATAGTAACTATTCACTCTCTTATGAGATCCTCAACTTTGGGAAACCTCAAACAATCCTCTTTTTGCACGGATGGGGAAGTAACAAAGAGATTATGAAACAAGCGTTCGGGCAGACGTTTTCTTCGTATCAACATCTTTATCTTGACCTTCCTGGTTTTGGGCACTCTTCGATTGAAGCTGTCATCGATACTGGAACTTACTCTGATATTGTTCATGTCTTTTTGAAGGCGTTACATGTAAAACCTTTTATGGTTGTTGGTCACTCCTTTGGAGGCAAAGTTGCGACGCTTTTAAAACCTGAGGTATTGGTTTTACTCTCAAGTGCAGGTATCGTAGCACCAAAGTCATTTAAAGTAAAAGCAAAGATAGCGCTTTTTAAAATGCTCAAACCTTTCTTTCCTAAAAGTTTTTATCGCTTTTTTGCAACGAAAGATGTGGATGGCATGAGTCAGACAATGTATGAAATATTAAAACGTGTTGTTAATGAAGATTTTAGTGAACAATTCCTTACCTGTAAAGCCAAAACATTTATTTTTTGGGGTAAAAATGATGCCGCCACCCCTTTGGCGAGTGGAGAAAAAATGCATACTTTAATAACGGGGAGCCATTTCTTTCCATTAGAAGGAGATCACTTTTTCTTCTTAAAACAGAATAAACAGATTGAAAAAACGCTTTTGGAGATTGGATTTTGAATACGTATAGATTAATGGTTACTGGACGCGTACAGGGTGTTAATTATCGCCGCTTTGTGGTCGATATGGCACATGCTTTGAATTACGTTGGGTATGTTAAAAATAGGAATGATGGAAGCGTTGAAGTGGTTATGAATTGTGAGTATGAGGAAGACTTGGAATTTTTTATAAGTAAGCTCTATGATGGCTCAATGTTTTCAGACGTTCATGATGTTACATGTCAAAAGATTGATTATTTGATCTTTGATGATTTTGAAAAGAGATAAGAAGGCATGGATCAAATTATCACAACGGTGTTTCACCTCTGCTTCATTTTAGGTATGGGGTTTTATTTTATGACGGCGATGCAATGGTACAGTTATAAAGTTGAGCGTATTTTATTTCACTATAATCGCTATGACTGGCATCTCTACTTTTTTGTACTTCCACTTATGGGATACTATTTTCTAGAGGGCATTTTTCTCTACATTTTTGGTGCGCTTTTTCTCGTATTGCTTTTTGTATGGCAGTCAAAGATGGACAAAAAGCTTGTTTGGACAGCGCGAGTTCAACGCTTTTTCCTCTTTTTAGTTTTAGCAACATTGTTTCAAGACCTTCTATGTGGATTTTTTCCATCATGCCTTAAATTGGGTGTGATTATTCCTTTAGCTATAGCACAGCTTGCAAGCATGACTTATGAGAAGATGCTTTTTATGAGCTTTCAAAAAGAAGCGCAAAAGAAACTGATGACAAGCAGTAAACTTAAAGTCGTTGCCATTACGGCAAGTTATGGCAAAACGAGTATCAAAAACTTTTTAGCACAAATTCTCTCATCACACTTTAA
This sequence comes from Sulfurospirillum oryzae, assembly GCF_025770725.1. Classification (NCBI taxonomy): domain Bacteria; kingdom Pseudomonadati; phylum Campylobacterota; class Epsilonproteobacteria; order Campylobacterales; family Sulfurospirillaceae; genus Sulfurospirillum; species Sulfurospirillum oryzae. The sequence goes on from NZ_JANZKZ010000002.1 coordinate 325,613, forward strand.
TGTCTATAAAACACCTCGCAGTGTTAATACCTTAGGCGGAATTATAAAGGACATCAATGAATCTTTGCCTGAAGAATGTGATGTTTATATCGTAGAAGCGGGTGCACGTGCTCGTGGTGATATTGATGAAATCACGCGACTTGTTAATCCCCATATTGCAGTGGTTGGGTGTATTGGTGAACAACATATTGAGTATTTTAAAACATTAGAGAATATTCGCAATACAAAAATGGAGATTATTAACTCTTCGAGGCTTGAGAAAGCTTTTGTGCATGAAAGTGCCAACATTAAAGAGACTGAAACTATTGTCTCTTTTGGTTCAGAACTGAGTGATATTGAAGCAAACTTAAATGGACTTTCTTTTTCTATGATGTTAGATGGTATTAAAGAGCACTTTACATGTAAACTTTTGGGTGATTTTAATGCCATCAATATTGCCGCAGCCATTCATGTGGCTCGCAGCCTTGGTCTTTCTACTGAGCAGATTAAAACAGCAGTATCCAATCTTGTCGGTGTTGAGCATCGTTTACAAAAGATTGAAGCGGGCGGTAAGCTCATTATTGATGATAGCTTTAATGGCAATTTAGAAGGCATGTTAAGTTCTTATGATCTTGTTGCAAAACATGAGGGACGTAAAGTTATCATCACTCCTGGTATTGTCGAGAGTACAGAAGAAGCCAATACGACACTTGCAAAAAAGATTGATGATGTTTTTGATCTTGTGATTATTACAAGTAAAGCTAATGTGAAAATTTTAGATTTACATGTAAAGAAAGCCCAGAAAATTATCCTTTCAGATAAATCCAAACTCCAAGAAACACTTGCGCAGCAGACAAATGTGGGAGATGTGATACTTTTCTCCAACGATGCACCAAGTTTTATCTAAAAAATTTATTTTATTATACGAATGTTATACGATCTAAAGTATTATAAGCGATAAATTTGAAAGGAGTGAGATGAAAACGAAAAGTTTGTATATCTCATCGCTAGCGCCAGCAGCGGGAAGTTTGGTTGTTGCGATGGGTATTATGGAGCTGTTAAAAGGGCGTCTTGGTAAAGTAGCTTTTTTTCGCCCTGTTATTTTAGATGGTAACGAAGTCGATAAAGATATTGATTTTATGTTGGAACATTATGCTTTGGGTATGGATTATAAAGATACCTATGGATATACTGTGCATGAAGTTGAGAGTTTAATTGCCGAAAACAAATACAATCACGTTTTAGAGAATCTCATTGATAAACTCAAAATCCTAGAGAGTCAGTATGATTTTGTTCTCATTGAAGGACTTAATCAGTCTAATTTTTCTCAGACACTTGACTTTGATATTAATCTCTCTATTGCTAAAAATCTTAGCAGTCCTTTTATTAGTGTCCTCAAAGGGAAACACAAAAGTGTTAAAGAAGTATTGGATGAAATTCATATTGAAGCAGAAGCAATCAAAGTTGCTGGATGCCAACACTTTGCAACGTTTGTTAATCGTTTAGGCGAAGCAGAATCTGAAGAGCTTAAAGCGCTTAATAGCGAAAATCCAATTCAAAAATCTCCAGTTTATTTTCTACCTGAAGTCCCAGAACTCGATACGCCAACCGTTGCTGAGATCAAAAAGAAATTAGGCTGTATGCACATATACGGTGAAGAAAAAGACCTTAGACGTGTTGTGAAGCAGAGTAAAATTGCTGCAATGAAGCTCGATAACTTTTTAGAGTACATTGAAGATGGCGACTTGGTTATTACTTCTGGCGATAGATCAGACATTATTGTAGGCTGCCTTAGTACCGTATTTTCCAACAATTATCCAAATATCTCTGGTATTTTACTAACGGCGGGAATGATGCCACATAAGTCTATTAATAAACTCATAGCTGGTTTTAAAGATCTTTCCATTCCTATTTTAAGTGTTGATAATGGTACGTTTGATACAGCGGTCAATGTCGCAAAGGTTCCAGCGACCATTACCCCTCAAAGTGTACGAAAAATAGCCCTTGCCATGGGTATATTTTCATCTAATGTCAATATTGACGAGATAGAAAAATCAATTAATGCTGAACCTTCAACAAGCTCTATTACCCCCATTATGTTTGAGTATGCCTTGTTTGAGCGAGCACGAAGAGATCGTAAAAAAATTGTACTTCCTGAAAGCGATGATGAGCGCATTTTGCGAGCAACCGAGATTTTATTGCGTCGGGATGTTGCTGATATTATTCTTTTAGGTGTTGAGGCAGACGTACGTCGTAAAAGTGCAACACTTGGACTTGATATTAGTAAAGCAACCATTATCGATCCTTTAACATCACCACTGATGGAAGAGTTTGTAAACTCTTTCTATGAAATGCGTAAAGCCAAAGGTTTGGCATTAGATGTTGCACGTGATAGTATGATGCTCAAAAATTACTTTGGAACCATGATGGTCTATCTAGGTTATGCCGATGGAATGGTTTCTGGTGCTATTCACACAACCCAAGAGACGATTCGCCCTGCACTTCAGATTATCAAAACCAAACCTGGTATTTCGATTGTTTCAAGCCTTTTCTTTATGTGTTTAGACACAAGAGTTCTTGTTTATGGTGATTGTGCCGTCAATCAAGACCCGAATGCGGAAGAACTTGCACAAATTGCAATCTCATCAGCCGATACGGCTAAGATGTTTGGAATCGAGCCAAAAATTGCAATGCTTTCTTATTCTACAGGCGATTCAGGTAAAGGTGAAGAGGTTGAAAAAGTACGCTTGGCAACCAAAATTGTCAAAGAGACTCGCCCTGATCTTTTGGTGGAAGGTCCTATTCAATATGACGCCGCTATTGATCCAACCGTTGCTAAAACGAAGCTTCCTAACAGTAAAGTTGCTGGTGAGGCGACTATCTTTATTTTCCCAGATCTTAATACGGGTAATAATACTTATAAAGCCGTTCAAAGAAGTTCAGGTGCTGTGGCAATTGGTCCTGTTTTACAAGGGCTTCGTAAACCTGTAAATGACCTAAGCCGTGGTTGTTTAGTTCCTGATATTGTTAACACCGTAGCCATTACAGCCATTCAAGCACAAACCAACGATGGAGCAAATAAGTGAAAATTCTAGTCTTAAATGCGGGTAGTTCTTCAGTTAAATATCAACTTTTTAATATGACCAATAATGATGTCCTCGCGAGTGGTATCATTGAACAAATTGGCGAAAAAGAGTCGATGGCTAAAATAAAATATAAAGATGCAAGCGGTACTGAGCATAAAAGAGAACAAAAGTGTTCCATCAAAGATCATGATGAGGCTTTACAATGGATGAGTGAAGCTTTGATCCAATCGAATGTGATTAAAGATCTTAACGAACTTGATGGCATTGGGCATCGTGTTGTTCAAGGCGGTGCATCATTTCATGAACCTGCTATGGTCAATGACTACGTTATGTCTGAAATTGAGCGATTGATTCCGCTTGGACCTTTGCACAATCCTGGACATCTTGCTGGTATGAAGGTTTCTGTTCAACAAAGCCCTAATGTGCCGCAAGTTGCTATTTTTGATACAGCTTTTCATGCAACACTACCAAAACATGCTTATATGTACGCTATTCCATATAAGTACTATGAAGATCTACGTATTAGACGTTATGGTTTTCATGGAACATCACATCGCTATATTGTTAAAGAGGCCGCAAAATACCTCAAACAAGATGTAAACACACTTAATGCAATTACACTCCATTTGGGTAACGGTGCGAGTGCAGCGGCGATTGAAAATGGTAAAAGTGTTGATACTTCTATGGGTTTAACGCCACTTGAAGGCTTAGTCATGGGAACCCGCAGTGGTGACATTGATCCTGCGCTTCTTTTCTATCTAGCACGTAAACGTGGGCTTAGTATAGATGATCTTGATAAAATGCTCAACAAAGAGAGTGGATTAAAAGGCATTTGTGGCAATAACGACATGCGTGAGATTACACAAATGGCAGAAGAGGGCGATGAAAGAGCCAAACTTGCATACGATATGTTCAATTATCGTTTGAAAAAGTATATTGGTTCATACAGTGCTGTTCTTGGACGGGTTGATTGTATTGTATTTACCGGTGGCATTGGCGAAAATGCAAGCGGTGTACGTCTTAAATCATGTGAAAACTTAGAAAATTTAGGTATCAAAATTGATCCAGTACTCAATGAAATGCGCTCAAGCGATATTATGCAGATCAGTACACCTGATAGTAAAGTGAAAGTTTTGGTTATTCCAACCAATGAAGAGCTTGAAATTGCAATCGAAACGCTAGAAATGATCGAAGAGCATCATCGTAAATAACAAAAAAATTTACATGTAGAGATTTTCTCTACATGTAAAAACTGTTTAGGCTAAGATCTCTTTTGCAATGGCATTGATTCTTTTTCCATCAGCTACACCTTCACATTCCGCAAGTACACCTGACATGATCTTTCCAATCTCTTTAAGGCTCGTTGCACCAGAGGCTTGAATATGTTTTTGAACAATGATTTTGAGCTCTTCATCGCTTAGTTGCTTTGGCAAATAGCTTTTTAGAATGGTTGCTTCTGCAATTTCTTTATCGTATAAATCAACTCTACCTGCTTCTTTAAACGCCGTTGCTGCATCATCACGTTGCTTGAGTGATTTTTGGATGATTTTAATGATATCTGAATCGCTGAGAACTTTTCGTTCATCCACTTCAATTTGTTTAAGTGCGCTCATCAAAAAGCGGATAGCATCACGTTTAAAATTGTCTTTACTTTTCATCGCCTCTTTAAGATCATCTTGGAGTTTTACTTTGAGTTGTGACATCTTCTTTCCTTGGAACTTAATTTGCTTTAGTAGGAGGGTGTATTTTATAGTATAATAGTAAAAAATAGAATAAAATGGAGTTGTATGAGAGTTATTACATGTAGCTTGGTAACTGCTCTTTTTTTGGCAGGGTGTTCTGTCCACCCCGCTGATCCAAAGATTAGTATGAAAGCACCTGTTTACGTTGACGAGACTCCTTCTCGTGTCAATGAAACGATGCCTGCAAATCCAGGTAGCCTTTTTGGGCAAGGTGACAATCCCTTGTTTTCCGATCTTAAAGCAATGCATGTTAATGATGTTGTCACTGTAACCATTACAGAAAAAACAGCACAAACATCTACAGGCAAAAAAGCTCTTACCAAACAGAGTAGTGATGCTTTGGGTGCGGGAGTCTCTTTATCAACTCCTTTTGGTGGGGATATAGGTGGCGTTGCGAGTAGGGTAATGGACAAAGCGGCTGGAATTGGATTTACAACAAATTCAACAAATTCATTTACGGGTAATGGAAGTAATACTCGAAATGAAAGTTTTGCAACGACTATTTCTGCACGAGTGATTAAAATCTTAAATAATGGTCATTATTTTATTGAAGGTAGTCGAGAGTTGTTAATTAATGGAGAAAAGCAAATTATTCAAGTGAGTGGTGTCATTCGCCCTTATGATATTGATAAAAATAATAATATCGATTCAAAATACATTGCTGATGCTAAAATTCTCTACAAAACAGAAGGCGATATTGATCAAACAACAACGAAGCCATGGGGTAGTAAATTTATGGAAACCATTTGGCCATTTTAGTGCATTATTTATAATTATAAAGGATATTTATTGGAAAGCGCAAACCCACCTAAGTTTATTGAGAGAGACAAGATTTTTAAAGCAAAAGACGTTATTGTAGCGCTTAAATATTTTGGTGCTAGTTTTGATAAACTTAAAACAAATACTCCCAATCGTGCTCGTGCTATTGTTTTAGGTTATAAAGCATGGCGATTAGGGATTAATGAAGAACAGTTACGTTCAGCGATTGGTCGTAAAATTGATGACAAAGAGATTATTGAAGTCTTAGAATATAAAGAGAAAAAAAGTATTCGTAGTTGGAGTATTTTTACAAAAATTAAAGAAGATGACTATAAAATCAAAGTAGAGCGCTTGTGGTGTAAAAAACTAGGTGCTTTGTGTTTGATTGCAAAAATTGGTCAAAAAGAGTTAATTGAACTCTCCCAAGAGAAGTTTAAAGACAGTTTAGATTGTACTATTCCTAAAGAGTTTTAAAAAATAAAGCCTTACCTTTACATGTAAGGCTTTATTCATTCTTCGTGTATTAGGATTTAACGGCCTTTGCCATATCCCACATCGGCATAAAGATTCCAAGTGCCATCAAAAGTACCATAGCTGCGATAAAGCCTAACAAAATAGGTTCAATATAACTTGCAATATTGTCGATAATTTGACTAAAGCGTGATTTGAAATAGAGTGTCACTTTTTCCAGCATTTTATCCAGCGTACCACTTTGCTCGCCTGCTTGAATCATTTGGATAAGCATACCTTCAAAAAGCCCTGTATCTCTGAATGATTCTGTTAGCGAAATACCTCTTTGCACAGAGATTCTAACGGCAGAAAGTCTTTTTTTAAGATGGGTGTTTTCAAGTGTTAATAAAGCAGTATCCAGTGCATCTGCAATGGGTATACCCGCGCGAATAAGCTCTGTAAAAACAAGGCAGAAACGACTGAGAGTAGCATAGAAAATGATATCACCAATAAGATAAACTTTGAGGATATATTGATCAAATGTCTTCTTAAACTCTTCATTATTATTCAATAAATACTTAAATAAAACAATAGTACCAACAATACCTGCGAGGAGATAAAGTCCATAATGATTGATAAGGTTTTCCATAAAAAGAAGAATTTTTGTAGGAAGTGGTAACTCTGCCTTAAGTTGGGCAAAAATTTCTTTAAATTTTGGCACAACGTAAATCATTAAAATAGAAAATGCTATCGCAATCGCTATAACAACAGTAATAGGGTAACGCATTGCTTTTTTAAATTTTTGTCTATTCTCTTCAATTTCTTCAAGAATTTCTGCCAATTTTTCCAAAGACTCTGCCATATTACCAGTACTCTCTCCCAGCTCAACCATTGCTAATGTGACATCTCCAACTTCTTCACGGTATGTCATCAGTGCTTGTGTAAGACTAAGTCCGGAGTTTAGATCATCATTTACGCTGTTAAAAATTTCTTTGAGCGTTTTATCAACAGTAGCATTAGCTACCTCTTTGACGCTATCATGGATTGATATACCAGCATGAGTCATAACACTTAATTGGCTTATTGCTGCAATAAGATTTGGCATTTTAATTTTTTTACGAAAAATAGCTCCAAGGAATTGAGTTTTAAGTTCACTCATTTGATCTTCAAGGGGTGCGGAGGTCTCTTTAACATTTAAAATGACACCAGGTATTTTTACTTTTGCAATAGAAATAGCATCATTTCGATTGGGTGATTTAATAACAGTTTTTTCTTTTTTCCCTTTAGAGAGATAGTTGACCTCAAAATATTTCATACTTTTGCCACCCTTGCAATTTCATCAAGAGAAGTAATACCATTTGCAGCTCTTGTGATGCCATCTTGATACATATCAATAAAACCCTCTTTAATAGCTTGCTCTTTGATATCACTTTTAGAAGCACCTTGTGCAATCATGCTTGAGATTTTTTCACTAACGGGGAGAATCTCAGAGATCATTTCACGTCCCAAATAACCTGTTTGTGAACATTTTTCACAACCATTATTTTTATAAAATTGATAGTTTTCAGGAAGCATTGTATGAATTTCATCATAGGCAGTTTTTGGAAGCGTATACTTCGTTTTACAATAAGGACAAAGCTTGCGCACCAGCCTTTGTGCTTCTATAGCGATCAAGGAGCCGCTAATAAGATAAGGCTCAATTCCCATATCAACAACCCTCGTTACGGCACTAATGGCATCATTGGTGTGGAGTGTTGAAAAAACTAAGTGACCTGTAAGGGCTGCTTGAACTGCAATACGTAATGTTTCAGCATCGCGAACCTCACCAATCATGATAATATCAGGATCTTGTCTTAAAATTGAACGTAAGGCAGTTGCAAACGTAAGATTTGCTTTTTCATTGACTTGTACTTGTTGTGTTAAGTTTAGTTGGTACTCGACAGGATCTTCAACCGTAATAATTTTACTTTGAACACTCTTGATAGCATTTAGAGCAGCATAAAGTGTCGTTGTTTTACCGCTTCCCGTTGGTCCTGTAACAAAAATAATACCATAAGGAGTACGCATAGCTTGTGCAAACTTTGCATACGTTTTAGGTTGCATTCCTAGATCTTCGATTTTAATCATCACTTTGGATTTATCTAAAATACGAATAACAATGGATTCTCCATTAATAGTGGGAAGTGCTGAAATCCTAAAATCGTATTCTCGACCAAGAATTGTTGCTGAGAAACGTCCATCTTGTGGCTTACGCTTTTCAGCAATATCCATATTGGAAAGCAGTTTCATACGTGAAGCAAGTGGTGGATATATGTCTTTATCAAAAATAAATGTTTCAGTGAGCATACCATCAATACGACTACGTACAATACAGTTATTCTCTGTTGGTTCAATATGAATGTCACTTGCTCGTGCCAAAATAGATGTTTTGAGAATAATTTCGATTAGTTTTAAAATACCTGAAGACTCTTGTGGGTTTTCAGCAGCACTTGAAGTAATCTCTTTACGAATTTCTCCAATTAATCCTTTAATGCTCTCACCAAGTTCCATTTTGACAAGATATTTATCAATTTGTGATGGCTCAGAAATAATAATTTTAAGAAGTTTTCTTGGAAAAATCCTCTGAACACCTTCTTGAGCATTGATATCTAAAGGATCTTTGAGTGCCACAAAAATATTAATTTCGTCTTCCTTGATAGGAAGTGCTTTATATTTTTTAAGTTGAGCAAAAGGAAGTTTTGAAGCTAATCGGTAGTCTATATCGATTGAATCAAGATCAAGATACTCATAATTAAGATTTTTTGCTAATGCTTGTAGAAATTTTTCACTATCAATCGCAAAATTTGCATTAACATCTTCTAAGCTTAAATAACCTTTTTTAAAGAATTCAATCACCAAAATAAGCAAATCTTCTTTAGTAAAAAAGTTATTTTCTAAGAGAATTTCTCCTAAAACTTTATGACTATTTTGTTTTGTCTCTTCTTTAATTTTGGCAGCACTATTTTCGTCGATAATACGGTTATGAATAAGATAAGTTAAAAGTGTTGTTGTAATATCGCTCATTTTCTCTACCACTGTGTATAAATTTTTACTATTGTACCATTTCTCAAACGAAGAAACCAAATTCTAATTTAGTCAATAACTTCACCAACATTAATCTGATTGAGTAAGCTTTGTGCCGCTTTTGATTTGTTGTTTTTTAAATAAGCTTTAAGTGCCAAAATAGCATCTTCTTTATGCCCTAATTTGAGTTTTGATTTAGCAAACCATATCCAGCTTTTTTCATTTTCAGGGTCAGTATTATTAGCAATCAATGCCCATTTATTGCTTTCGTTATAGTTCTTTGTTAAATAATATTCCTCTGCGAGCATCAGTGCAAAAGTTATATTATGTGTTTTTTCAAATTTATCTTTTAGGTATTGAATAGAATTGACTTCATGTGTTTCAATTTTAATAACCCCTTTTGGCTTAGGCTCTTCAAGTAGAGGAGGGGGCAGCAGAGATGCATCAATTTTATCTTCTTTTGATCTATAAAAACTTTCTTCATCAATAGTATTAGGTGCTTTTCGCATTAAAATTTTATTTTCAAGTTCTTCTTCTTGTATTCCTGCATTTGTTTTTTTATCTGTCATATCAGGAGTGTATGATGTCTTTTTTTCTACATTACTTTTACCAATAATAGGAAGTTGGAGAAGAAGTGCCTGCTCAGCTTTTTCTTCGATTGCAGGTGTTGGTACATATTTTGTGCTACTATTGATATCAGGAACAATGGGTTGTTGTTCCAGTGTAGTGTGATTAATATCAGCAATTTTTTGTTCAGCTATAGAAAGAACAACGGGTTCTTGTTCTTTTATTTTTGTTTGAGGCGAGAACGTAGGGTAACCATAAAAGAAGAATCCAATAAAACCAATAGACAAAATTAATACAGCACTAATGAGATAATGTAGCCGTTGTTTCAGCCTATATTTTAAAACTTTCTTTTCGAGTTCTGTAATTTCAATTGCACTAAGCATGGATCATTCCTAAGCTTATTCCAGCCATCTCAAGATATTTTACATGTAAAGCATTACTCTTAATTTGTGATGGTTTATGGTGGTCATAGTATTCTAAAATTTCAAAGAGTTTATACATTAATTTATTAATCGTTCTTAAATTGCCTCCTGTGAGTTTAGCAATAAGTTTGTAATGTTTATCTTTAAAAAGGTTCAGGTATTCAAACCGATTGTGAAAAAGAAGCTTTTTTTCGATATATGTTTTAATTTCATTTTGTGAAGCATTATCTATTTCAATTGTTTCCCAAATACGCGTTTGAAAATAATCTTTGGCCAGCACATCTTCTTTTTCTGTTTTATGCACCGTAAACAAAAACTTAAACAAACGAGAGTCTGCCATAAGTCTGATTTTTTCAATTAAGTCTGTCGGATAGAGTTGTGCCTCATCAATTAAAACAGTAATAGCTTGATTTGTGGATGTTATGTGTTTACTGACAAGTGCTAAAAATTCATTGTAATTTGAAAAATCAGGAGAGGTTTTTCCAAAAATATGTTCATAGAGTGCTTTTATAAAGATTTTTTCTTCAAAAAATGGCCGTGGAAAAAAGATAATACGTTTTTTTGATCTTAGATCATTATAGATTTTTTGCAGTAAAAACGTTTTACCAGTTCCTGGCTTTCCATAAAAAAGAATAAGCTTTAAAGGCTTATCCAAAGTCTGTACCAACTTATCATAGGTTGTTGCAGACTTATCTAAGTTTACATAATCAAAAATTTCACCATCTACAAAGATGGTTTTTAGATCGCTGTAATGGCTATTCATATATCTTTTGACTGTAGCCAAGATCTTTAAGTGTAGCTTTATCAGTACCTTTTACGCCCATGATACGAGGCGTAATAACAAAAACAAGCTCATTTGTAGACAGTGTGTCCGCTGAATGCTTAAAAGCTTCTCCTAAAAGAGGTATGCTACTGAGTAAAGGGACACTAGAGTCTTGTTTGCCTTTATTGTTTGTGATAAGACCACCTAAGATAATGGTTGAACCATCTTTAACTTTAACAACTGTTGAAAGTTTTTTCTCTGATGTATCTGGTGCAATTTCACGTGCCGAACCTGTTGCTTGTCTGACATCGTCATCGGTATATTTAAAATTACTAACAGAAGGGTTGATTCTAAGAATAATTTCATTATCTTCAGAAATTTCAGGAGTAATGTTGAGTAATACACCAATAAAAATTGAATAATTAGTATATGTTGTTGCCAATGTTGCCGTACCTGTTGTACTTGCTGCATTGGTGGTTTCTGGTACACGGTAATTAACATTATCACCAATTGTGATAAGTGCTTGTTGATTATTCATTGTCAATACTTTTGGACTTGAAACAACTTTTGTTTCTCCGCTAGAGCCTAAAAAATCGATAAGTCCTGAAATATTAAAAATACCATCATTTACAACTGTTAAATTGTTCAAAAGATTTGGATTTCCAGTCAGTGCAGCATTGGCACCTACTGCAGCATAAGGATCAGCATGATACGCATTTAGTTTATTGCTACTATTATTAAACATAGTTGTGCTATTGAGACTGAGTGAGAATTTACTCCAATCAACACCTGTTTTATTACTACTGCTAAGCGCAACAGAAACAATAGAGACATCAATGAGTACTTGCCTATGAAGTCTTTCTTTAAGAACGTCTATGTATTCACCAACACGATCTAACTGTTTTTTAGTAGCTGTGACAGTGATCATGCCAGCATTGGCATTAATAATTGGAGCTGACGCTTTGTAGCTTTCTGAACCTGTATTAATAACGGATGTTAACTCTGTTGAGATGGTTTTCCAAAAATCAAAAGACTCATTAGATGAAATAGTATTTTGTCCTTGGCTCGTTGTATTTTTGGTTCCAGTTCCACTAGCTTCAGTTGGTGTTGCATCCACTGAAGCATTAATAACCGCTTTTCCTTCACGAATAGATGAGATATAGTCAACCTTGAATGATTTAGTTGAAAGTGCAGAAATTTTTAAATAGTTTTTATCATAAGTATAAAAAAGGTCATTATCTTGGATAACTATTTGAAAGACTTCATCTAAGGAGAGATTTTTAATGTTAATACCATTCAAGTTTTTTGCAAGTGCTTTTTCAGCTTCTGTATCTTTTACAACAATGCTAAAATCACATACCTCTGCTAACTCTGAAAGGAGTTCCAATCCTGTTGCTTTGTTATTAGTTTTAATGTTAAAAGTACGATATTCACATGCTTTATTTTTTTCTGCGGCTTGAACGGGCGAAAGAGCTATAGCTAAGATCGCAGCCAATGCAATAAATTTATTTGGTAAATATTTTAATATTGCTCTCATTTTTTGTCCTTAGTGCAAGTTCTTTTTTTTCAATTTCATTTTGGAGTATAACACTATCACGCGTAATTTTAACAAGTTTATAGGATCCAACTGAATCATTTTTTGCGTACCAATTACCATTAATTTTTGCTTTTTGATCAAATGTCGCTTCTAAGATATAAACAGTTATTTCTGAAGTCGCATTTGAATCACTATTAATTAGCTCTGTATTACTATTGATAAAAGGATTTTCAAGCTTATCAATCATCGTAACATCTGCACCTGACCTTCGCTCAGCGATTTTTTCAAAAATCTTATCGTATTCTTGAACTTCACTACCTAAAGACAAGCCGCTTTTAGCACTACTAATACTAAGCGCTAAAAGTAGTCCCAATGTGGTTCTAAATAAAGTTTTCAATACTTCATCCCCCAAACAGCAATATTGAATTGACCTTCAATATTTTTTTTACCTGTACAATTGAGCTCGTAAATATCGACAACGAGTTCACTCTCTTCAATAGCATTCATAAATTTCATAGTATTCGCAAATGAACCGCTGAAATCAACTTTTAGCGTTAAAATCTGTTCTATTTTTTGAATACTGGGTTCATTGATTTTATTTTCAATCACTTTAATACGAACAGAATTTTTTTGAGCTAATTGAGTAATAGAGTGAAGGAATTTAGCCCAGTTTTCATCATTGAATAGCAAATAAGAAAGTTCTTTAAGCTTATTGTCTACATAGGCATTCGTATAAGTTGTTTTTTCTAAAAGAAGCTTTGCATTTTCAATATCGTTTTTTACTTTTTTAATTAAAAATGTAGTGTCACCATCTCGTGAGACAGATGCTAGATAGGCTTTTTCATCGTGAAGTTTTTTTTCAATTTCTTTAGCATTACGTGAGGATTGGTTAAGCATTTTTTCTGTAATAGGGAAAAGATAACTATAAAATATAAATCCGATAAGTGCAAATACCATCGCAAAAATTAAATACGTTTCACTGCTTTTTTTACCTTGGAAGAAAAGATCAATTTTATCAAAAAGAGTATCGATATTATTCATCGTTCAATCCTATTGAGATTTTACTAGTATAGAGTTTAATTGTGTCATCTTGTAAAATTTTTTCTGTGTTGATCTTATATTTTTTTAAAGCAGTTAAGTCTTGGATAAATTCTGTGATTTTTTTCTCACTTTTATTTCTCACAAAAATATTAAGCTGTTTTTTCTTAAATTCAATTGTTTCAACTTTACAATCATTTTGATTAGAAAGTTGAAATATTTCTAAAAGCATAAGTGCTTTCATTGGATAGGATATTTTTTTATTATAAATTTCACTTAATAATTTTTTTCTAAATTCAAATTTTGTTGTTTCATTGTTAACCAATCCATCAATTTTCTCTTTTTCTGTTTTTAAAAGAGCTAGTTGTTGCCTAATTTCAGACGTTTGTTTGAAAAGGTCATTGTATTCACTTGTTTGCTGTACGATTCGCAAGCTTAAAAAAGAGTGGTAAGCAAATTGATAGGCAGGATAGGCGAGACTAATGATAATACTTGCTGCCATGATTCCAAGAAGTTTTCCTGATGCTCTGTATTTAAGCGGAGGAGGTCTTTTGTAAATCGAGAAATTGAGAGTATCGTCAGGAGTTTCCATATAAAGCTGAGCACTTAACATCATTAAAATATGGATTTGATCAATATACCACTCTTTTGAGTTAATAGCGATACTGAAGTTAAATTCAAATGCTTCTAACCCAAGATAACTTTTACCATACTCTTCTATTCCAGAAAATGAACCAATTTCTGATCCTAGATAGATACGATCAATAAAATCAATATTATAAGAGCGCTTTGTAAAAACTAAAACATCATTGATATAAAGAAAAATCTCGCCAAAAAGTTGCATTAAACTTTGTTGATATTGGCTATTGGTTGCTCTTAATCCCTCATTTACAAGTAGTTTATAAAAATCTTCTTCATCGACTCTTTCGCCAATAAGTTCACAAAATTTTTCATTAATTTCTTTAAGAGAATAGTGTAAAGATTTTGAGTAAATGTATTCTCCACCTTTATAAATTGCTAAAAAAGCATCTGTTTTTTGAAAATAAACAAAACAGTGCGTTCCCTCTGGCTCAATAAAGTTTTTACGGTAAAGTGCTTTAACGAGAAAAGGTGCAGTGGTTACATAATCGATGTAACGTGTTTTTTCTTTGATAGGGGTTAATTTTGTATGTATAAGGCTGGCATCAATAATAAAAATATTAAATGATCTATTTTTGGTATCTTTAGATTCAGTTTCAATGTAACTAATAATATATTCTATAGCTGAATCAAGGGCTAATTCATCATAAACTTTAATTTCTATGGCATCTTTTAAATCGCTATCAGGGATGTTGCGGCTAATGTCAATCGTTGCACTAATAACGTCTCTTGTTTGCAAATATGAGATAAAAAAAGCATCTTTATCGCTTTTTTCAAGCTTATTGAGTTTAATTTCGTTTTTAGAATAGGCATAAGAAACAAGCGACAAAGGGTCTATAGATACAATTTCTGAGCTATAGCGTCTATCCTCAGGTGTGGCCATATTTAAAACCTCTTTATTTTAAAAATTATCGTTATGATAACGATTACAACATAGTAACTTTATTCTACTATATAACCAATTTTCTTCAACATTTCTTTATCTTGGCTCCAGCCTTGTTTAACAATAACGACGAGTTTCAAAAAGACACGTTTTTGGGACAGAGATTCAATCAATTTACGAGCACTTGATCCGATTCGTTTGATGGTTTGACCATCTTTTCCGATAACAATCCCTTTTTGGCTCTTTTTATCGACAATAATAGTAGCATAAATATTATCGATTGTCTCTTTTTCATCGACTTTATCTATAATTACATCAGCAAAATAGGGTATTTCATCACTTGTATTCTCAAAAATTGCTTCACGGATAAGCTCTTTGTAAATATCACGAGAGCGCTCTGTGGTAAGAATTTCAGTATCATAAAGATAAGGATGTTCTGGCATATATTTTGAGATAGCTTCCAAAAGATAGGATTGTGAGATTCCTTTTTTGACAGAAACAGGAATAAGTGCAACAAATCTATCTTGATAGGCTTGATATTCTGTGATTTTATCAAAAAGTGCAGATTGTGAAACGCTATCTGTTTTTGTCAAAAGAACCATATGTGGAATATTTGCTTTATTAAGTCCTAAGAAGTCAATATAGTTTTGAACACTATCACTTGCTGGGGCTAAAAATAGAATCAGATCGCAATCACCCATTGCTTTCATTGCCTCTTCAAGCATGAATTGATTAAGAAGTCTCTCTTGCTCGTGAATACCAGGCGTATCAATAAAAATAATTTGTGTATTTTCATGCATTGCAATAATATTAAGACGTTTTCGTGTGGCATTGGCTTTATGCGAAACCATTGCTAGCTTTTCACCCACTAACCAATTGAGAAGTGAGCTTTTGCCTGCATTGGGTCTGCCAATAACGGCAACATATCCTGTTTTTGTTTTTTCGTTCATTTTGCTTCTTTAATTATAAAATATAGCGACTGCTATCTTCACTCTCGACGATCGCATCGAGTTTTTCATGCACTAGTTCTTTGGTTACATGTAATGTTTCGCCATTGTGTTCATCAGCACTGTAACTGATATCTTCGAGCACTTTTTCGATGATGGTATGCAGTCTTCTAGCACCGATATCTTCGGTTTTTTCATTGGTGATTTGCGCAATTTTAGCAATCGCTTTAATTGCCTCATCTTCAAACATTAATTCCACACCTTCCGTTTTTAACAGCGCTTGATATTGGCGTAGCAAAGAGTTTTTTGGTTGCGTTAAGATCTGATAGAGTACTTCTTCTGTAAGTGAACTCAATTCTACGCGCAATGGAAAACGACCTTGAAGCTCTGGAATCAAATCGCTAGGTTTACTGAGATGAAAAGCACCTGCGGAAATGAAAAGAATGTGGTCAGTTTTAATGCTTCCATATTTGGTGTTGACATCACTGCCTTCAACGATAGGGAGAAGATCTCTTTGAACACCTTCTTTGCTAGGATCACTTCTATGAGATTGTGAAGAATTAACTGCAATTTTATCGATCTCATCGATAAAGATAATGCCACCATTTTGAGCACGTTCTCTCGCTTCACTTTTAACTGCTTCCATATCTAAAAGTTTTTCACTTGCCTCTGCTTTTAAAGCTTCTTTGGCATCCTTGACTTTCATCTCTTTTTTAATGTTGTTTTGTCCGGAACCTAAAATTTTAATGAAAGATTCTTGCACTTTAATCATTTCAGGAGGTAAGGATGAATCTCCTAAATCGCTATTATTTTGAGAAATTTCCACTTCGATTTTAAGCTCATCTAGCTCTCCATCGCGAAGTTTCTGGCGCATTTTTTCAAAACTTTTTTCATAGTCAGCTTTTTTTTCTTCACTCACCCCTTTAGGCAGAGGAGGAAGAAGTTTTTCAACAATCGTTTTTTCTACATGTAAAGCAATATCTTCTTGGTTTTTCTCTTTATGCTCTGCTTTGACAAGGTTGATGGAAGCCATCATAAGATCTCGCACCATGGACTCAACATCGCGTCCAACAAAACCAACTTCGGTGTATTTACTCGCTTCTACTTTAACAAAAGGCAAAGAGAGCATTTTTGCCATACGGCGTGCAATTTCCGTTTTACCCACACCTGTTGAGCCAATCATGAGAATGTTTTTTGGCATAACTTCTTCTGCCATTTCACCCTCAAGCTTAAGTCTTCTATAGCGATTGCGAAGAGCAATAGCAATGGATTTTTTTGCATTAAATTGCCCGATGATATATTCATCCAAGTAGGCGACAGTCTGCTTTGGTGTTAAATTCATGAAGTTATCTCTCTAAAACAAATGTTTTGATGTGATCATTGGTATAAATACACAGTTCACTAGCGATTTTCAAGCTCTCTTTTACAAGGGCTTCTTCATCAAGATTGGCATGACGATCAAGTGCGCGAGCTGCAGAAATGGCGTAGTTCCCGCCACTTCCAATGGCTGCAATTTTACCATCTTCAGGTTCAACCACATCACCTGTGCCACTTAAGATAAAGATATGATCGCATGTTAGAACAATCATCATAGCTTCTAAGCGACGTAACATTTTATCTTTGCGCCACTCTTTAGAAAACTCGATGACTGACTTGTACAAATCGCCTTTCTTTTGCTCCAAAATACTTTCAAACATATCAAAGAGGTTGAAAGCATCTGCCGTACTTCCAGCAAAACCTGCTAAGATTTTGCCATTGTAAAGCTTTCGGATCTTGGTGGCATTGTTCTTAAGCACGGTATTGCCAAAGGTGACTTGTCCATCACCGCCAATAACCGCTTTATCTTTACCTCGACATGCAAGGATGGTGGTTGCTTCAAACATAACGTTTATTCTCCAAGAATAATAAGTTTCAATACAGCGTGAATGCCGTGCCCTAGTTTAATGCTTACGTCAAAATTACCCGTTGTTTTGATCGCATGTTCAATTTCGACTGTTTTTTTGTCGATTTCAATGCCATGTTGTTCTTTAAGTTCATGCGCGATTTCATCTTTAGTCACGGCACCAAAAAGACTACCGTTGGCTCCAAGTTTACGTTTAACGGTAAGTTTCAACTCCGCTAATTTTTTTTCAATAGCTTTCAGATTTGCAATCTCATCAGCTTCGTGTGCTGCTTTTTTGCGTTGGTCTGATTCGTATTTTCTCATGACTTCGTTGGTCGCAAGAAGGGCAAAACCTTTACCAATCAAGAAGTTTTGACCATAACCGTCTTTTACTTCTTTGATCTCACCTTTTTTGCCTAAGTCTTTAACATCTTTAATCAATAAAACTTTCATTTTTTATCCTTAAGAGCGAGTATTTTTGGGAAGTGGGGCATTTTTCAGTTTTTCACCATGAAATGCATCAATGCCCCCACTAAGATGGGCGATATTACTAAAGCCCATCCGTCGTAAAATAAATATCATTTGAGATGTGCGTCCACCGACATGGCAGTAAAAAATCAGAAGCTTACCTGAGAGCTTTTTCAGCTCTTCCATATGTTGATGAATGGTCGAAGTTGGTAAAAGCATGTCAGTGCCTTTGATACTTGATTGCGAGTACTCATGCATTTCTCTAATGTCAATGAGCACAAAATCAAGCTTTTTTTGGGCTCTTAAATTTAGCATTACATGTAACTCTTCACCACTCACTTCACAGCTTCGTGTTACGGTTTTGACTAAATTCATCATTGCTTCATCACTCCATTCATCTTCACACACTTCATCCATAAGGTTTAAGCTTTACCTTGGTTTTTTCTGTTTTTTCCGCTAATAATAAAGCGTAATGCATTAAGCTTTATAAAACCTGCTGCATCTTTTTGGTTATAGACTTCGTCTTCTTCAAACGTACAGAATGCTTCGTTGAAAAGATTATTGGTTTTAGAATCTCTTCCGATAACAGAAACATTACCTTTGTAAAGTTTGAGCTTAACTGTGCCATTTACTGTCTCTTGTGATTTATCGATGGCTGCTTGCATCATCTCACGCTCTGGAGAGAACCAGAATCCATTGTAGATGGTTTTTGCATAACGAGGCATGATTTCATCTTTAAAGTGCGCTGCTTCGCGGTCAAGTGTAATGCTCTCAATCGCTCTGTGAGCACGAAGCATAATCGTACCACCAGGTGTTTCATAGCAACCTCTACTTTTCATACCGACAAAACGGTTTTCAACGATATCAATACGGCCAATGCCATGTTTACAGCCGATTTCATTAAGTTTTGCTAGCATGGTTGCAGGACTTAGTTTAACACCATTAAGTGCAACTGGATCACCTTTTTCATAAGTGATTTCAATGACTTCTGATTGGTCAGGTGCATTTTCCGGGCTTACTGTCCATCGCCACATATCTTCTTCTGGCTCTGCTGCTGGGTTTTCAAGCACGAGTCCCTCATAAGAGATGTGAAGCAAGTTTGCATCCATAGAGTAGGGTGATTTACCCGGTTTTTTCTCAATACTGATGCCATTTTTCTCTGCATAGGCAAGAAGTTTTTCACGAGAGTTTAGATCCCACTCTCTCCAAGGTGCGATGATAACAAGGTCTGAATTCATGCTAAGGTAACCCATCTCAAAACGAACTTGGTCATTTCCTTTACCCGTAGCACCATGACTAACGCCATCAGCGCCTACCATTGCAGCAATTTCTGCTTGGCGTTTTGCAATAAGCGGTCTTGCGATAGAAGTTCCAAGAAGATATTCACCTTCGTAAATTGCGTTTGCTCTAAACATCGGGAATACATAATCTTTTACAAATTCTTCTTTTAAATCTTCAATAAAAATATTTTCAGGTTTAATGCCCAAAGAGATGGCTTTTTTGCGCGCAGGCTCTAGCTCTTCACCCTGACCGATGTCGGCAGTGAACGTTACAACTTCACATTTGTACTCATCTTGGAGCCATTTTAAAATAATACTGGTATCAAGTCCACCGGAGTATGCTAAAACTACTTTTTTGACATTTTTTTTCATAATACGAATCCTCACAGAATTTATAGAATTGCGTGATGGTAGCGCAACTTTGTAAAAACTTTGCTTATACCCTACGGGTGCCTTACATGTAAAGCCTAAAAAAGCAAGTTTAAATATTCTTTTGCTAGAATGAGCGTTAAATCCTAAGGATGGGGTATGAGAGTCGATAAATTTTTAAACAGTGTCAATATTACGAAGCGTCGAGCCGTATCGGAAGATATGTGCAAAAATGGTGTCGTAAGCATCAATAACGTCGTAGTAAAACCTTCTAAAGACGTTAAAGTGGGCGATATTATTACCATTAATTATCTTGAAAAAACAGTCAAATATGAAGTTTTGCAAATTCCTGAGAGCAAAACGATTCCAAAAACGAAACAAAACGAATACGTAAGGGAAATGTGATGAATTACCAAGAGGCCTATAAACAGTTTAATGCGCTCTTTGAAAATGAGCTAAGTCCAGAAGCAGCAGCTCAATTTTTAGTGGAACTCTATGAGCGAGGTGAAAGCTTTGAAGAGATCGCTGCAGCTGCCAAAGTTATGCGCGAGCATAGCGTTAAACTCGATATTCCAGAACATTTGAAAGCAGAAATTATTGACATCGTAGGAACGGGTGGCGATAAAAGCGGTACGTTTAATATTTCGACTACAACGTCTATCGTCCTAGCCTCTCTTGGCTGTAAAGTCGCCAAACATGGTAGTGGTTCTGCAACCTCACTTTCAGGGAGTGCAGATGTCCTTAAAGCACTAGGACTTAACCTTGCATTAACGCCTGAAAAACAGATCAAAATGCTTGAAGAGTGTGGTTTTGTTTTTATGTTTGCGATGAACCATCATCCGTGTATGAAACATATTATGCCAATTCGTAAAAGCCTCTCACACCGTACCATTTTCAATATGTTAGGACCGCTTGCCAATCCCGCAGGTGCTCAAAAACAGATGATTGGTGTTTTCCATGTGGATTATATTGAGCGTTTTAGCAAAGCTTTAAGAGAACTAGGAACACTTAAAAGTATGGTCGTTAGTTCACTCGATGGCTTAGATGAAGTGAGTATTTGCTCACCTACGCGTTACACGATGATTGAGGATCAAATCATCACTGAAGGTGAAATCGACCCGCAAATGTATGGCTTTAAACTAGCGCCGTTAGAAGCCATCAAAGGCGGTGACAGTGTCCAAAATGCTGAGATTACACGTGCCATTTTACGGGGTGACGAAAAAGGGGCAAAATTAGATGTTGTTCTTTTAAATGGAGCATGTGCTTTGATGATTGATGGCAAAGCTAGAGACATGCAAGAGGGCATTGAGATGATGAAAGAATCGATTGCAAGCAAAAAAGCTTGGGATAAGCTCGGCGAGATTATCAAACTCTCTTATCTTGTATGAGTCAAACGTCTTATGAGAAAGTGTGTGACTTAGCACACTTGGAAAGTTTTGCTAAAGAGATACAAACGGAGCTTGGAAGCTCAGGTGTATTACTGCTTCGTGGCAATCTTGCAAGCGGAAAAACGGCTTTTGTGAAAGCATTTGCTAAAGCTTTAGGTATTGATGAGGCTATCTCTTCACCGACATTTTCGATTTTGCATGAATACGCGGGAAAACTTTTTCACTATGACATCTATCAATGTGGAACAGATGGATTTCTCAAAAGTGGATTGATCGAAAAATTTGACTGTGAGGGGTATCATCTCATTGAATGGGGTGATAGTGCATTTGAAAAACTATTGCATCATTTTGGCATAGGTTACAGTACAATTGACATAGAAACAATGGATTTAAAACGCAATTACAAGGTTCATATAAATGCATACGCTTAAAGTTCAAGAATTACAAAAAATGATTAAAAAAACAGAGATTATTAAAGGTGTTTCGCTGGATGTTCAAAGTGGCGAAGTTGTAGGTCTTTTAGGTCCCAATGGTGCGGGTAAAACAACTATGTTTTATATGATCTGTGGGCTTATTGATCCAAGTGCTGGTGCTGTTTATTTTGACGACCACGATGTCACCAAAATACCTTTACATGTAAGAGCAAAACTAGGCATTGGTTACCTTCCTCAAGAATCAAGTATTTTTAAAGACCTCAGTGTTGAAGAGAACATTATGCTTGCGGCTGAAATTGTTTATCCCAATAAAGAAGATGCGATGAAGCGTGTGGAAGAGCTTTTAAATTTGCTCAATATTGAACCGATTCGTAAACGTAACGGTGTAAGTCTAAGCGGAGGAGAACGCCGTCGTTGTGAGATCGCACGCTCTTTAGTTTTACAACCTAAATTTCTTCTCTTGGATGAGCCTTTTGCGGGTGTCGATCCTATCGCGGTGGCAGATATACAAGGCATTGTACAAGAGCTTGCACAGCTTGATATTGGTGTTTTAATTACCGATCATAATGTTCGTGAAACGCTTGCAATTTGTGATAGAGCGTATGTCCTCAAAGATGGTGCATTGCTAGCAAGTGGAAGCAGTGAAGAAGTCGCACAAAATAAACTGGTGAAAACCTATTATCTTGGCGAAGATTTTAGATTTTAGCGCATAGGGGAGATGGGTTTTGAAACTTAGGGTTTCTGGCACACAAACAACCAAACAAAAGTTCTCCTCGACACTTAGAGGTTGGCTTCCAATACTCCAAGCAAATTTGGATAGCCTCGTGGAAACACTGGAGCCTTTTGTTCAAGAAAATCCTTTCATCAGCGTCAAATCAGGCTCAGAAACCCCTGATAAACGCTTTGAAAAGAAAAGCTTTTTCTCTGAAGTGGCTAAAACATCCGTTTCCGATACCATTGAAGCGTTAACACTCGATAAAAAATCTCTTTTTCAAACACTCAGCGAACAGGTCAATCCACCGCTTTTTCCTACGGAAAAATCACAACGTATCGCCTACGAGATTATTGAAAATATCAATTCTGAGGGTTATTTTGAAGTTCAAGCTTTGGCTGAAATCGCAAAAAAATTGGACGTCAAACCAGAAGAAATTGAAAAGATAAGACAGCGTTTTGCTTATCTCGATCCTTTGGGTATTGGTGCTTTAGATGTAAAAGAGACCTTTTTATTTCAACTACAAGATCTCTCTTTGGAAGATGATCTTTATACGATGGTTGAAAAGCTCATCATCAATTTTGAAAACATCGAATCTTTTTGCAAAGAGCCACTCTTTCATGAAGCACTAAATATCATTAAACGCTTCCGAAATCCCCCCGCTATTGATTTTTTAGAAGATGAAAAAGAGGTCATACCTGATATTTTTATCTATGATCTTGAGGGAGCCATTGAAGTAAGGTTGAATGATGCTTACTATCCTGAGGTGATTATTGACACCGATGGACTCGATGAAAATCATAGTTTTGTTTCGCAGAAAATCAAAGATGCTAAAGATCTCATTGATGCTCTTGAAATGCGCAAAGCAACACTTTATAAGATTGGTTTGATGATCGTTGAGTATCAGTATGATTTTTTCTTTGGAAAAGCTATAAAGCCTATGAAGCTCAAAGATTTAGCGGATGATCTAGGGCGCAATCCCTCAACGATTTCGCGAGCGATAGCAGGTAAATACCTCTCATGTTCACGTGGTGTCATACCACTGAAACAGTTTTTTGCAACAGCAGTGGAAGAAGATATTTCTAACAGTGCGATTAAAGAGTATATGATCGAGTTAGTTAAAAACGAGAGTAAACTCAAGCCACTCAGTGACATCAAGCTTCTAGAACTGATTGAGGGAAAATTCAACATCAAAATGGTGCGACGAACCATTACAAAGTACCGTCAGCAGTTTAACATCGCAAGCTCATCAGAGCGCAAAAAACTCTATACTCTTAAATTTTAAGCGCTTTTTGCTTCCAAGTGTTTAAAGTGCATTTTGAGCATTTCATAGGCATTTTGTACTTCTTGAAACTTTGCCACATACTTTACATGTAAATCTCCATCGTACAAACCGCAACTATCTGGATGATACTTCTTAACAAGGGCTAGATAGTTTCTGCGAATAATTTCAAATGAATCTTCAAATTTACAACCTAAAATGCCAAAGTACTCCTCAAGTAAAGAGAAGAGGGCGTTATGGCGACTTCTTTTAGCACGTTTTGCGATAAAACTCTTTTTATACGCTAGAAAATCTTCCATAGCATAAGAAAATTCAACAAAACAGCCAAAAAGCTCTTTTTGTGCCAAAAGTTTTTCCAAAAGACGCACAGTCACATCTGAGTTTGGATAAAGCGTAATCGTGCCATTTTTAGGGCGAATTCTGACCAAATGGTCTTTAAAATAGCTTTTAAGATACGATGCAAAAAGGGTGTTGTGTGATCCCATGTGAAAGACAACAGCGTAATTATCTTCAATGTCAATATTAATGTTCATTTTTTGAAGCACTTGATTGGATTTGAGAAGAGAGATTTTAATGCTTTTATCGAGGGAATTTTCAATTACATGTGATTGCTGTACATTGCCTGTTTTACGAAGATATATTTTACTGATAAGTTTCAAGAAATAACGACGTTGTACTAACTCATCTTGTTCTTTAAAGATAATCATCTTATCTTTACGTCCAATCTTCTTTTGAAAGTTTTTATCAGCAATATTTTGAAGGTAATAAAACGTTTTTGAATCTTCTTCTATCGTAAGGGCAAGCATATCATGTGAAAGTGAAAGGTGCATCGATCCATCCTTTTTGTATCAAGTTATTTACCTTGAAGCAAAAAGAATTCCAAGTTTTAATAAGTTATATCCAGATAGCATCTTCATCTAAGTTTGGATTGCCTTGAAGAATCTGATAAGGCTGATAAGAAGCTTTGTATTTCAGGCTTTGGCAATCTTTGACATAGTAGCCAAGATAGATCCAGTCTAGATCATACTCTTTGGCTACTATGATCTGCTCATAAAGAGAAAGTCTGCCTAAAGAGAGCTTTTCAAAGTCAGGGTCATAGTAAAAATAAATCGAAGAGATACCATCATCGAGAAAATCTATAAGATCAACGCCGATAAGTTTTTCTCCATGAAAATAGAGGACTTCCTTGCCAAAATTATGGGCACCGCTGACATAGAGTTCATGGTAGCTTTGTGGTTTGAGATTGTAGTACTGCCAACCACGTTTATGTTCCATAAATCGGTGGTATTTATCGTAAAGTTCCAAATGCTCAGTGCTAATTGTAGGGGATTGTATGACGTAACGAATGCCCTCGGCCTTTTTAAAAGCACGCTTTGCCGAGTGTGAAAAATCATAATTTTTTACATCAATACGAAGACTTAGACATGATTGGCAGCTCTGACATTGTGGTCTTGAATAATAATGTCCAAAACGTCTCCATCCACGCTCAATAAGAGATTGATTAAGCTCCATTGTTGCATTTTCAATATATTTGTATTCCATGCGCGTTTTACACCCATCTAAATAGGAGCATTTAGTTTCTAAAGTGGAAAATTCAATCATGCGTGAGAAGGATGTCATGGATTAGTGTAGTTTTTTGACTCCAGAATTTTGCATAAATTTTTCAAATTGTACGTGTAGCTTTTTCTCTTTTTCTTCTTTTTGCTCAACAATGAGTTTTTCTTTACTGCTTTTTTCTTCTTGGTTCATTTTTTCTTTAAGAGATTTGAGGTCATCAAATAAATTGCCTTGCATTGCATGCCTTTACATGTAAAGATAAATAGGGTTGGATTATAGCAAATTTTCATACAAATAGGTTTAGGAAGCTAAAGTATTTATGTATTTATAAAAGAAAATAGGAAATAAAAAGGAGGGTGGTACCTGAGGCCGGACTCGAACCGGCATATGTCTCCATACTAGATTTTGAGTCTATATTTTATCTTTTTCTATTTATTCTTAAAAACTATCAAAATACTTCAAGATACCTTATTTATAGGGATCTTAAAACAACTCTATTTTTTATTTCTTTACATTTTTTTACATTAAATAATAAACTTTGTAGTAAAATTGTAGTAAAAATTTTAAAAGAAGCAAATCTTAAACCCCCTTGACATATTTAACCTATTTGATTAATATTTACAAGATATATGAAAGGTACCAATTGGAAAAAAGAGTTGCACATTATGACTTACAATCTATAAAAGAGCTGATTAAAGATAATCAGTTCTTTATAACAGGAAGTGCAAGAAGAAAAAGTAAATCGTATTTCAATGGTAAATAATAGAGAACTTTGTAAAATATATAGATATACTACACATAAGGCACTAATGCATGTTGGATGATGGCGTAGACGTAAGCGGATTAGCAGCATATAATATGGTTGGGCGGACAATTAAAGACAAATGGGAAGTCAAAGAGTTATTGACAAAAAGACCAGAGGATACAGGTTCTTATTTCTCAGTACCATATATCGTCGAAAAAGACGGAGTCAAATACTTCATGAAAGCTTTTGATTTTGGCCGTTTTCTATCCATGGCTCCTCCGAAGCATGATGGATCGCAACAAGAAACATCTGAAATTTTTGCAAAAATGATTAATGCTTATCGATACGAAAGGGATCTGTCGCTTCACTGTCAAAGTAACTATGTAACCAAAGTTGCCTTTGTCGTTGATTTTAGCGAAGAATTCATCGAAGGGTATACAGCAGGTTTTGTGCCGTGCTTAATTTTTGAGGCAGCTGACGGTGATGTGAGAAAAGCACTGCTTGCTTCGGCCAGACTTGATGATGCCTGGAAATTTAAATCCCTCCATGATATTGCCGTAGGCCTTAAACAACTCCACGCAATTGACGTCTCTCACCAAGACTTAAAACCCTCTAATATCTTGATATACAACAAAGAACAAGAAAGCAAACTATGTGATCTCGGACGCTCTGTATGTCATAGCATATCAGGACCTTACAGCAAATTAGATTTTACTGGTGATAGAAACTATGCTCCTCCAGAGATTTGGTACTATTTTTCTGATCAAGATTGGCACAAACGTTCTTTTGCAATTGATTGCTATATGCTTGGTAGCCTCATTGTGTTTTATTTCACAAAAATCAGTATGTCGGCACTTTTAATAAACCACATACCACAATCTTTCCATTTTGCGGTTTGGAAAGGTGATTTTAAAGAGATATTGCCATACTTGGAAAAAGCATTTGCTGAGTCATTGGATGTATTCGAAAAGAGCATAAATGATTCATATTTCAAGAAAAACTTAAGAATACTTGTTGAACAATTATGCGAACCAATGCCAGACAAAAGAGGACATCCTGCCAATATTAAAAAGGGAAGAAACCCCTATAGCATGGAAAGGTTTATTTCGACGCTTGATCTACTAAGGCATAAAGCCGAAATTCGTGTAAAAAAAGAATTGTAATGATTAGTGTTAGCACAGAACATGACAGACATGTAATTCCCAATTGGAGGAGCTTTGGTTCCACTGTGTCCTTGGGGGAATTAGATGCGTATCAAACTGTTGAAAGAAATTTTCCAAAAGTGTACGATATCGACGAATACATCATCGATTTTCAAATTAATAAAACAACCGTTCATGCTTCAGAGCTCATCAGTGCTGCGATCGCAAATAATCGATTAGAAGCAAAAGAAGTTGAAGAAGCAGCATATCTTATTTTAAAAAACAGTGATAAAGTAACAAGCTTACAATTTGATCTTGCAAAACAGATTCTCTCTCCAGAACTTTTACATAAACAGTATATAAATCATCATCATGAAGAGGATTTACTACGATATTTTGAAGATCATGAAACAAGGATTAAAGACAAAATCAAATGTGCACGAGATTCATTAAAACAATTCAACTTTAATCCTGTTTTATATGTTGAACTGTCGCGCTATTATTCAATTATTGGAGAAGAAGCAAAATCAATACACGCAATGAAAATAGCGATGCATCTAGCAAAAAACAATCGTTTTGTTTTTAGATGTGCCACAAGGCTTTTTGTGCACTATCATAGTGAAAAAAACGATTATTTAGAGCAAATGCAACGATATCTGCAAAAAACGCCGATGGTATCCCATGATCCGTGGTTGATGTCCGCAGAAATATCTTTGTCTACACTGTTAGATAGAAGCTCAAAGTTTGTAAAAAAAGGAATAGGAATTATTGACTCAAAGAACTACGCTCCTTTTAGTTTGACTGAGCTTGCAAGCAATATTGCTACGATCGAAATGTTTCATGGTAGCCGCAAAAGAAGCAAAACATTATTCAAAGAAGCGTTAAAAGCTCCAAATGACAATACTCTCGCACAAGTCAAATGGGCTTTACGTAAAGACCCATCGCTGGAGGGATCTTTACAGGTATCGTTGGATAGTTTCGATACCAAGAAAAAATTTGAAGCGCTAACCTATGATTCATATTTTGGAAGAAAAGATTTTAATGAGACACTAACGCAAGCGATTCATTGGCTAATCGATCAGCCCTTTTCAAAAGATGCGGCGATGTTCGGCTCCAATATAGCAGCGACACTAGTGAGCGATCAAGACAAAGCGATCGCACTCGTTAAAGCTGGTCTTTTAAGCCATCCTGATGATCCAGGGTTGATCAATAATTATGCGTACTCTTTATCACTTGATAATCGTCCGGATGAAGCATTGGATATGCTCAATAAAATGAAAGCAAGCAATATTGCAGAAGAAACAAAAATATGTTTAAAAGCGACACGAGGGCTTGCCCTATTTAGAACGAGACAGCATGAGCGAATAGAAGAAGGAAGAGCGCTATACCAAGAAGCGATCTCTGATACAAAGAAAATGAACAATTCTAATCTGAATTGGACGGCGATTATAAACTATGCTCGAGAGGAACTTATCCACGACTCAAAAAACGCTGTTGAGATTGTAAAGTTGCTTGACATGATTCCTTCGGAGACAAAGAACCCTTCAATTGATTTCCTAAAAAGTGATTTGATGGGTCAATGTCTCGATACGATGAAAAGTCTTGTCGCAAATAGCCCTAAATAAGAGCTATAAAAGAGCTGCTTAAAGATAGGCTGGCTGCTTATTATCATTGGGATAATGAACAATGCTTACAACAAGCGATATGGGTTACTCAACAAAATCAAGTAGATATGGAAGCCATTAAGCAATGGTCACTCAAAGAAAAATCAGAACAAAAATATTTAAATTTCTATCACAAACTTAAAATTAAAAATTAACGCAATACTATTTCTGAGCTAGTCACTAGGAAATATAAAGAACATTACACTATGATGTAATCGTTCATTTAAAGTAAATACTGAGGCAACAATGTCAAACAATAGCACTCAAGAAGTGGAAGAAAAAGAACTGAAAAGACACAAATATAAAAGTTTAGCACCAACAATTTTATCATCTAAAGAAATTGCAAAAAAAGAAGAATACTTTAATATACTAGAAGATGCTTTAGATGATGAAAATACAAATAATATAGCCATTACCTCACCATATGGTGGAGGTAAAAGTTCTTTTATTAGAACTTTTATTTCAATACAAGAAGATGAGGGAAAAGCAAAAAAAACAAATACACAAAATTTACCTCTTCTGCTCTTTGAAAAATTACATTTAAAAAAGTATAAATATAAGTTTTTACATATTTCACTTGCCTCATTTGGAGAAAAAGACAAAGAAGGCAATATTATTAACGCCGAGCAAGAGAGAATTGAAAAAAGTATATTAGAGCAAATGTTTTTTGGTGAGAAATGGAGTCACTTAAAACATTCTGGTTTTAAACGAATAAAAAATATCAATCCATTAATAATTATGATGCATTTAACTCTACTTATCTCATGGATTATTGTTTTTTTGTCTTTGTGGAATATAGGTATTTTAAATAGTTTTTATAAAATATTGACGCCTCCAGACATGTTCTTTTTTTCTATAATAATTGGATTTGTCATTCTTTCTTTAGGAGGACTTCGCACATTATCAGAGTTAATTACTTATTTTAAAATCAAAAAACTAGTATTTTTTAAAGATGTTGAAATTGAGATAACTGGTGATGATAAATCCGTTTTAAATAGATATATAGATGAAATATTATATTTCTTTGAAGAAACAGAGTACAACGTAGTTGTCTTTGAAGATCTCGACAGATTTGAGAAACCAGAAATATTTAGAAAACTAAGAGAGATAAATCTTATTATTAATAAATCAAGAGTTCTAAGAAAAAAACTTAAACAAGTTAGTTTCATTTATGCAGTAAAAGATGAAGTTTTTGATACTGAAGCAAGGACTAAATTCTTTGATTACATTATTCCTCTAGTGCCTGTTATCAGTTCCTATAATTCATATATAAAATTGAAAGAAGAACTAGGTACATTCCTTTATGATAAATCTAAAAAAAAGTCCATTTCTATAGACGATAAAAGAACACAAGGTCAAAAATATATTAGTAACCAGTTACTTAAAAAAATATCTTATTATATAACCGATATGAGGCTGTTAATAAATATAACTAATGAATTTAGGCTTTACCATTCGCAATTAGATAGTACAATTATCATGGATCAGCTTCTATCTATTATCGTTTTTAAAAATATTATGTCAAGTGAATTTTCAAAACTGCAAAAAGATGAAGGCACTTTATTTTCTCTATTTAATAAAACAAAAGACTTTATTATTGACAAGCAAATTGAAATAATAGATGCAAAGATTGCGAATCTTAAAAGAGAAATTACTGAAACACAAAATACATTTTTATTTAGTATTCAAGAGTTAAATAGCATTTATCTCATGGCTGTACAACAATCTACTAGAACCCTAAATACTATTTATAAAATCTATATTGAAGATGAAAAAGATTTTATTGACGTAACAGAACTTTTAAAAAATGCTGATTTCTTGCCAATAATATTTAAAAACAAAAATCTTCAATGTCAAGATTTATATAATAATTCTTTTTCAATAAGTCTTGATTTACAACAAATAGAAGAATATATACCATCAAAATTATCATATAGAAGCAGACTTGATCAGATAAATAATCAAACGTCGTTATCTGATATTCGAGATGAAATAGATGAACTAGAAAAACAAAAACAAGAACTAAAAGGATACAAATTAAGCCAAATACTGACTAGTCCTTTTTTCAAAGACTCAATGAATCAAATGACCGAAAAAGAAAAAGAAACACAACTCCTTGAAAATCCTCTTATTAAAATACTTCTTCAAGATGGGCTTTTAAATGAACAATATCACACATTAATATCCTATTTTATGACTACTGAGGGAGAATTACAACTACAAGACAAACAATTTTTAATGTGGGTATTACAAAGAGAGAAGAAAAAACTTTATGATTATCAGCTTACAACACCAAATAAAGTTGCGGAAGAACTTCAAGAAGAAACGGTCATTCACTATAGTGTTTTAAATTTTGATTTATTTAATGAAATTTTATCCAATTTCGCTAAATATTCAAAAATAGAAGCAGAAAATAAATCACTATTTACAAAATTTCTTACTGCTATAAAAGAAACAACAGATGAATATTTTGTGTCTTCCTATTTTGGACATCTTCGAGAACTCAATAAGCAAAACGAAATCAATGAACATATAAAAATATTAGCAGAAAATTGGGATGGATTATGGAACTATTATGTACATGGATATCCTCCGGGAAGCATACATGACTTTTTGTACAAGCTTTTTGAAGTATGTTCAATTGAAACCATTAAAAAACAAGACTACGCTGGTAGAATTAAAAGACATATTGAAAATGATTTAGATTTTGAAGTATTTTATCTTAGGAAGCATGATGATCAAAAAAAAGCTAAAGAGGCACAAGATAGACTTGTCGCTTTTTTGCAAAAAAACAATATTACTTTACTTAATTTAGGAAGATTAGCGGCGGATGAGCGATTACTACAAAAATTTTATGAATCTAACCTGTATATGTTAAATGCAAAAAATGTCTCAGTTATTCTTTCGGGACAAAATGCGACATATACTAATATTTTAAAATCACAAAAACAACAATTGATAGAACGAGTTAACAAAAATTTAAACAATTATCTTAAAAATGAGCTTTTGGAAATAACCGATCCGTATGAAGACGCTAATGTTATGCTTGATCTTATAAATGCAGCTAAGATTACTGGTGGCATTGAGATTGAAAAAGATACCCTAGAATCTCTAATTAAAAAAAAGATTTTTTGTATCGACGATATTAATAAAGTCATGTGGGATGATAAAAAAATTATAGAAATCTTATATGCCAACAACAAAGTTTCATTCTCATGGAAAAATATTGTTTCTTATGCTGACAAAATATCTGATGGGCAAGTAGATGAAACATTATTCAGTTTTCTACAAAATAGTATTGAAAGCGGTACTCTACAAAAATATCCAGATAATGAAAATTTTGATAAAAAATTAGTGGATAAGTTGTTTTATAGTTTAATTAATGAGGAAAGTGACTATGTAGAAGAATATGATTTAACAAAATCATTAATGCTTTTATGCCCTCAATATAAATACCTTAGATCTGATTTTACAAAAATTGATGACAATAATCTTAGATTGATTATTGAACTAGAACGAATAGAATTAACTCCTACTCATTTTGAAAGAATATGGGAAAAAGGAAGTCATAATAATGCAATTGAACTAATAAAAAGGAATTTTGATTATTTTATAAAAAGAATTGATACCTATGATATAAATTCTGAACAATTAAAGAGCTTCCTTGATCAAAGCATCTTAATTGTCGAACAAAAAGAAAAAATACTTCAAAAATTAGATAGTTCTTTAATTAGCAACCAAGATGAAGCGAAATCTATTTATAGATTTTTAACATCAAATAAATTTAATAATTATTATAAATTTCATGCATGGATAATGCAAACGATATCTATGATTAACCATGGCAAGCTAAGCTTACAATTACTACTTTTAGAAATAAAATCTTTAAATGAAAAAGAATTAAGAGATGCTTTGATATTGATAAAACACGAAAAAGATGTTTATTATCATATCGCAACATATGGGAAGGATCTCAGGAGAAATGATATATATTTAGAGATTACTGACAATACAATGTTACTGATAACAGAACTTAAAAAGCGAAATATGATTTTAAATGTTATTGAACGTAAAAATTGTTATCGATTTAGTATTAAAATAAGAAATAAATTATAACTATTTGAAATGAAACAAAAAATAATTAAAAATAAGATTTTAGATATATTTTCATTCCTCCCTTTTGGAGGTGCAAAACAATCAGATAAAGAAGATTTCTTTACCTCTGAATATCTAATAATGGGTCATTTTACTTCATCCTTTTTACTAACTAATATTTTAAAAGAGGGTTTACAACCTCCAAGTGTTACAACTATTTTTAGTAATGCTGAACAAAGTAAACCAGGAGATGAAAAAAACATATATCTTATTGGACATATTGATGATATTTATAGTCAAAATGCTGTAAAAAAATATGGGGGAGAAGAAATATTGATTCTTGTGCAAATTAAAAGAGAAAATATAGAACTTGATGATTTCCTTAACCACTATTCTTCAAGAGGAATAATGACAAATTCACAAGAAGAGATTTATGAAGTTTTTTCACAAACTATAAGCCCAGAATGTTGTACAAAAATAGGCATTAGTCCTAACCAAATCATAGAAGTTTTAGATGTTAATAAAATAAGAAAACATACAAGAAACATAGTCCCGATAAAAAATAGAGTACACATGAACATGAATGATTTGTTACTCCATGGCATTAATATAGAAAAATTAAGATATGCCTACAAACATCATTGCATAGTATAAAGGATATGAATGCTTAAATCTGTAGGCGGAAAATATGAAGGCGTGTGGATAAACGAACTTAAAAATGGAGATGTAAGCTATTATATCAATTATCGAGATGCCGATGGTAAACCTACACGAACATTAGTTGGTAAAAAAACTTCTGCTAGTGATTTTACTGCTAGAGATGCATATGCAAAACTTATTGAAGTTAAATACAAATTACAGCACGAAGAAGCACCGAAAATATCTGCTGGTAGAGTTAAAAAAGTAAAATTTGATGATATTTGGGGTAAATACCTTGAATGGGCTAAAAATAATAAAAAAAGTTGGCAGACTGATTCATGGAATTATGAGAAACACTTAAAGCCATTTTTGGGAAATAGAGCAGTCAAAGAGATTAAAAGTACAGACTTCGAATCATTTAAAACTGAAATGGCTTCTAAAACAAACGCTAAGGGTGTAAAAATCTCAAACGCAACTGTAAAGCATCAGTTAGTGCTAGCTCGCCATATTGTCAACTATGCGCTCAAAAATGACCTAATCAAGGATTATACTAATCCTATCGCAAATGGTCGAGTTAGAATGCCTCAAATTGATAATGCAAGATTAGCTTTTTTAACAAAAGAACAGGCCAAAGAATTACTTGAAATATTGTGGACATTAGATCGACAAACTTATCATCTAACTAAAATTTTACTGCTTACTGGTGCACGTTTAGGCGAAGTCACATCACTTCGATGGCAAGATATTAATTTTGATACAAATACGATTTTCTTTAAGAAGACGAAACGAGGTAATGAAAGGCATATTTATATAAACGATAGTCTTATAGAAACTCTTAAAGAGCTATCAGAAAATCAAAAAAGTGATTTAATCATTAGCACTTCAACGGGAGGTCAATTACTTAAAATGCCAGCTCATTTTGATACGGCGATTGAAGCTGTGATACCAGGTAATAAAAATAAAGAGGCTAAACAAAAAATCACAGCTCATAGCTTGAGACATACTCATGCTAGTTGGCTCGCAATTAGTGGACTTGATATCTTACAAATTAAAGAGCAGTTAGGACATAAAACAATTGAAATGACAATGAGATATGCCCATTTGATACCAAACAAAAGACATGAAGCAACAAAAATGATTAATATCTAAAAATATCTAAAAACTTTTTATCCTAATGTTCGGTCAATAGAGCGTGCAGGTTGCGCTTTAGGACGACGAATATAATTCGATGCTCCATCTTTTGACAGATTATCTTGTTCTACAAAGCCAGAAGCATCAACCACTTGAAAGAAATATTCCCCATTAGGTTGTGTAACCTTCAAAACAAAAAGACCATTAATGGGTCCATCAACAAGGGTATAAGTTGTTTTGTTTTTAAGTAAAATCGCAAATTGTTTTGTGATTTTATAATATTTTTTTTCATATTTATAAGTTATTATTAAAAGCGAATCATAAGGAGTAGTAGAAGAATCATTAAAAACAAGTTCTTCTGCTATAAAGAACGCTATTTGATTTTCATCTAGGTTTGTAACTTCATATTCTTCAATTTCTAAATTTTCATTTTCCATTTACTTTGCTCCATTGGAGAGATGAATTAGCTTATCTAAGATGAGTATAGCATTTTTATCTTCTGTACTATAAACAAAATTATGAAATGCAATCATTTGCTGCTTAAAATATTTATTAAAAATATGCTCATACGAGTTTGCAATGAGAGCCTGATGATAATAATCAAATTCTTGCAAATTGACAACTGTATTAGTATAGTCAAGCATAGAATTGGAAGGATAGTCTTTTAACATATAGTTTTCATCTGATGGCTCTATTAAAACACTTATATTTATAGAGTTTAAAAAATCAAGTAAATGTGTTTGTATAGTTGTTTTGATATATGCATATTCATTAAAATCAAGACAAGAAAAATAAAAATCATGAAAATTTTCTATTTTTTGTAATTCATTGAATAAGTTTAAGTTGTGCGTATAGTTATTAAAACTGTTCTGAATAGATACATTAATATTTTTATGTAAATACAAAAAGACAATATAAGTATCAATAAAATTAATATTTTGTAATTGTTTAATAGTGTTATTATAAAGTAAATCTGCAATTTTTATATTTTCAAGTTTTTGCATTTTACCAGTTTGTATAAATTCTTCTAATTCTTCTTTTTTAAAATATTTTAGGAAAAAACTCAGTCCTCTTTTTTCTTCTTTTTTCCAATTCGAAATTGTATTTTGATGAACATCAAAAAGCTTAGATATTGTCTTTTGCATCAAATTACCTTTATTTGTTATTTTGATATTGTAATTATACAAAAAAATCAAAAAATTTGTTATTAGATATTGACAAATAAAAAATATTGGTATAAAATTCTATTAATAAATACTAAAAATAACAAATATTGTTAAAGGCTAGAGATGAATGATAGACAATTAATTTGTGAAATGCTTGTAAATCGATATGGAATGAGTTTTGACATAGCAACTCTTGCAAAAGCGATAGGTGTAAGTAAATCAAAGTGCGATCAATTTTTTATGAAATTTAGCGACGAGCAAGTTATAAAAAACAATATTCTGCCTCGTTTTAAAAAAATTGGTAGGCGTCGTATTTGGACTGCCATGTCAGTAGCATCTTGGCTTTGTGAAACTGAGAAGGCTTGATGATGACAACTCCAAAAGCTTTTTTGCATCCTACTAATTTTAGACACGAAATACCAGTTAAGCGCTTGATGAATGATTTGCCTGGAGGTATTGGATATGGTGTCGCAATGCTTGTCATCGAAACCCTTGCAGGACAGCCTGACATGAGATACCCAGCCGAAGCAGTTGATCTTCTTGCACATGATATAGGAGTTAGTATACCAATACTAAATACCGTCTTAACGACGTATGGACTTTTCGAAGAAGTTCGCGACGAAAATGGTAAAAGCTATATATGTCCAAGTCTGAATATATGGCAAGAACCATATCTTAAAAAAGTAGAGATAAATAGCTTACGAGGGAAAAAAAGTGCAATAAAAAACCAACTTAGGCTTCAATTGCAAATCGATGAATTAAATCACACTTTGAGTTCAAGCGACTCAAGTCAACAATTAATTAATAAAATAATCAATAAAAAAATAAAAAATAAATCTCTTAACGGCGAAACAAGAGAGTTAAAAGCACACCTAATAGACAAATATAATAATACTAATGCAAAATGGGAAGGTGTAGCAGGTTATAAAAGTCTATCTATAATAAATGGCTACCTGCACAATAACGTAACAGGTAAAGATTTGGCCCCTGAGGCAGCAATTGAGGCGTGGGGAAAGCTTGCACAGCAATACGCAACAGAAGGAGCTAAAAAATGATAAAAACACTCCTTATATTGATAATCTTTTTATCAATTGCAAATGCTGCCGAATGTTCATACCAATATGTTTATCAACAAAAATTAATTTTTGATAAGACTGGAAATTCACAATCAGAATGTGATGCCATTAAAGCTGAAAAAGAAGCTCTTGTTGTACAATATGAAGGGACAGCATCCTCATCTGCAACAAATAGTAGTGATTCAGGAACATCATCTAGCAGTACAACTTCATCTGGTGCATCTAATACGACTACTGCAAAGACTACATCGAGTAGTGCATCTTCATCAAGTGGACAGTCAGTCAATACAACGGGTGGATGCGGAATGCCTCCATCATTCTTAAGGTCATCAGATGCAATGTCTTTTTCTGGAAACACTTTAAACAAGGGACTTAGCTCTGTACAACAAAGCGATTTTGATAATGTTGCTTTTAAAAGTGGTGATTCAGGGAATTTTTCAGGATTTACTTGTCCCCAAGCTTCAGAAATAAAAGATGCAACATTTCCTAAAAATCTTGTTTCTGAAGATGGACAAAAAGCATATTCTGTAAAAATCACAGGTATAAATTTTTACACAGGTGCATATACATGTGAGTATAGCTTTTTAAAATCAAAAACATTTTATACCGTAAAAAGAGTTAATAAAGCATGCGCACAAGACGCCGAAGCAATCAATAAGGCAATTGCAAAAGGTGATATAAACGCCCTTCCTAACCTTACATATAGCCAGAACTATGGTATGCATACTTTCAACGAAGGTACGATCAATGCATCGGATGAGTTTAAACAAACATATTCAAACCTTTTAAAAGGAATTGCTGATTTAAGCAAATCCGAATCACAAGTTGCCCCAGTTGATGTTGGCGGTTCTTTGGATTCTCACAGCAACCACACGAATACATTACCTTCTTTATTCTTGGGTATTTTAACTGGCGATATGGAATTTTTAGACAACCCTGTTATTGATGCTAGCGGTAAAATTAGAATTCGTAATACCTCTGTTAATTCTTCTCCAATAGAAGTTACAGACCTTAATTCACTGCAAGATAAGTTTGTTTCGGTTTTTAAAAGCCTTGATGCTCAATTCTGGGGATTTTATTATTATCTAATTGCCAACATATCTCACGCTTTTAATCATATCGTTACGATGATTTTTGGACTTGGCACAGTAGGAATATTCGGTTACGCGTTTTTTAGACGCTCAATTGATCGAGACAAAGAATCTGGGGCTCAATTTCAATTTGATTTTAAAAACAATTTTATCTCAGCAATAAGTGCACTCATTTTATTTACTGCACCTATTATTCCTGCTGACAAAGGAATCCCAAGCGCATTTCTATATCAGCCTTCTACGGCTCCTTCTGCTGCCCAACAAGAAGAAATCCTAAAAAACGCTACTGTTGTTCAAGTCGGTGTGCGTTATATCTTCCAGCTTGGAACTTATTGGGCAAACTTAATTCATGATTATTCGATGTTTGCTTATTTAAAATTTATTAGTGCTTCGTATGGCTATTACGATGCAAGTGAAATGAAGAAAAACTTTAAAGATGACATGTCAGAGTTTGTAACAAAAAGCGTACTTTTAAAAAAAGAAATGGACTTTTTTGAAAAAAGTTGTGGATCAAATTACTATTCTCATCTCTCAAGCAATCATTCATTGCCAGATTACTATGGTGGTGTTGATACAAACATTAATTATTTAAAAGATAACCCACTTGGGTTTGATAGTGTTGATTATGGCACATGCGCTGCAATGTTTCAAAAAATGCAACAAGCGAGTAGTGATAACTTTGTTA
The DNA here is from genome assembly GCF_025770725.1 of Sulfurospirillum oryzae. Lineage (NCBI taxonomy): Bacteria > Pseudomonadati > Campylobacterota > Epsilonproteobacteria > Campylobacterales > Sulfurospirillaceae > Sulfurospirillum > Sulfurospirillum oryzae. Next base: position 364,294 of record NZ_JANZKZ010000002.1, read on the forward strand.
AATACAAAGAAATTATTAAGGGTTATAACGCAGCTTCTGACAATATGCAATCTTTTCTTGATAGTGATATGGAGGAAATTAATGGCTTCCTTACTGCAATTGTTAATATTAGTAATAAGTTAGGATGGGTTAGTGTAGCTCTTGTCCCTAGTATTACAGACATCCTAGAAACAAAAAAAATATTTACATTTTCAAAGCGAAGTGAGAATAATGAAATTATTGATGCTGTTGGAAAGATGGAAGTACAAAAAGTTGATTTGGTAAAACGAAATGAATTAGAAGCAGGAAAAAGCCAAGCAATTAAAGAAGATGTAAATGTTGAAAACAGCAGCGATAACTGGAGATCAATAAAATCTTTTATTGACAAAATCGATGGTATGAGTGGAAAAATTGGAATCGGTGTTGGTTGGACAATGGGGCAAGCTATTTCAGGCTTTGGTTATTTTATGTTTCCAGGTTTTGGTGAACTTTATGCAGGCATTGAAAAAACTACAATACCAATGGCTCTAGCGAGTGCAACAACTAATGCAGCAAGCTCTTTAATCAAATTTATGCCTTCTGGTGCAAATTTAATTATTAGAGGAATCACAAAACTCGAAAAACTTGAAATTATAAAAGAAACAAAAGCACAAGATGGGAAAAATATAGTAACTTTTCTAATTACTTATATAATTTGTCTATTTTTGTATATTACATTATTTTCTATCTTTGCAGTTGCGCTCGTAACACTGTTAACAATCTCAAAAATAATTTACTATTTCATTGAGGTCATTATTGCTGTTTTTATTTCAACGGCAGTAATGCTTTGGGGACTCATTTTTGATAAAACAAGTTCTTCTTCAACAATTGGTGAATTCTTTTATAAAATTGTCTTATTGGCGCTATCTCCTATAAGCATCGTTCTTTCCATTTATGCCTTTTTATTCGCTAAAGGCGCAATGTTATGGCTGTACCGCCTGATTGCAGAATTTATATTGTTTTCATCCAAAAATATTATTCTGAAATTGGACTCAAAAAATGAAGGTATTTCAAATTTTACTGGGATAGATAACATCTTAGCAGGAATACAAGCATATGGTGTCTATAACATGGGTGAGATGCTCTTAGTTTTCTTCTCAATTTTTATTGCTTACACGATTATTATGCATTTTCATGACTGGGTTCTAAGTTATTTTGGTCATAAAGGAGGTAGTGCGGTACAAAAAAGTTTAAATAACGTCTTTAGTGACGTAAAACACAAAGCGACAACAAGAATTTAAAATACACAAAATTATACATAAAAAAGGAGTCAAAGTGAAAAAACTAGAAATAAATCGAAATGATATTATCGAACAAGCTAGGCAATTAATAGTTGCTTGCGCGGCTTTTTTGGCATGGGTAGACACACCATTTATCTTTATTTACGCACTATTTGGTTTTCCTCTTTCGATATATGTATTTACCAAAACGAAAAAAGATAAAAATGAGAATATGCCTAAAAAGTTTTTTATTTTGAGCATGATTGGTCACGCTTGTGGCTTTTTGTTTTTTCGTATTGTGATAGGAATGTAATCTATGAAATTTGAAACAGCAGATCAAACATACGCATTTTTTGAAGAGGCGAGAGTTGTATTAGCAACTCTTGAAGACAAAATAGAAAACTTCAATAAAGCTTCTCAGCGATTTGAAAATGCACAAAATGAATTTTCAAACATTGAAAAAAACATTGAAAATATCGGTAAAAGAATTGCTGAAAAAATACATGTCACTACTATTCAAGAGCATTTAATTAATAGTGTAAAAGTATTAAAAAATGCGGATGATGAGATTATTGAGATAACTAGACTTATTCAGCAAAGAAGAAAAGATGAAAGATCTAATTTGATTATTATACTTGTATCTTCATGTGTAGCTACACTCTTTACATGCGGAATTTTTATAGCGTTTGAAGCGGCGAATAAACCTCTTTTCAATCTTATCTATCAATTCGTTCATTAAGGAGAACACCATGAAAAATATCGCAATTATTAATACCAAAGGTGGCGTAGGTAAAAGCACCCTCGCTTTTCACGTTTTACCGGCCATTTTATCGGATAGAAATTTTGAGATTATCGAGATCGATAACAACAATAAAACGACTACGGCGTTTTTAAATACACAGATTCTCAAAGGGAAAATCATCTCGTTAAATATTCAAGAGGGTACGCAAAAACTTGAGGAACTCGTCGTCACCAATATGCTCGATGAGGACAAGATCAGCGTGATTGATGCCGGTGGTGGTGATGATTCACTGAAAGTAATCCATACATTTATTGATCAAGACTTGATAGCCGATACACTTTTTATCATCCCTTTTATGCCCGATTTCGTTCAGCTTAAAAACCTCGTAGATACATACAACGTTTTACCGTCTGAAGCAAAAATTCTAGTGGTGTTAAATAACGCGGATCTCAGTGATCCTGATCATCTTATGTTCGTCAAAGGTAACGAGGACTTTGAGATCCCTGATATCTCATCTACCTTTACGCACTTTGCTGTTTGTCCGAAAACTCCACTTTTTTCTTATGCCGCTTCACGCAATAAAGAGACGATCAAAGATCTTGCTCTACTCGCAAGCCAATATAACAAAAACGAGATACTTGAGTATGCGAAGACAAAAACAAAAAGCGATAAAGACAAAATGACGAAGATCTATCGCAATTGGAAAATTTCACGTAACGCGAAAGACTATCTCGAGAGTGAAGCGATCGCACAGCTAAAAAGCATTGTTTTGGGAGAGCAAGCATGAAGTACGAAGATTGGATTGCAAAGAACACGCCCTTAAAGCGTGTCTCTTCTCTTGAGCCTTATCGAGATGAAATTCAAAAACTCGTGAATTTAAACTACACGCATAATCAGATCGCTGATTATTTACAAGAAGTAAGAGGCCTTGAGATATCAAGGCAGCAAGTTCAAAAGTTTCTCTCGAAAAAAACAACCAAAGAAAAAGCGGTGCAAGCTGACAAAAGTGAAACACCGAAAGTCAGTTTAGAGGATAAGTTCAAAGGATTCCTCTAGGGCTTAAAAGATAGGTAATGCAACCTCGTGCCACCGTGATGCTACCGAAAGCAATCGTATGCAACCACTTGCTACTCAATGCTATCGAAAAGCTACCAAGTGCCACCAAAGAGCAACTCAAAGGCAACCGAGAAAACATTCACACCCAACGCCACGTTAATGGCACGAGGTGAAAAAAAGACGAAAAAGAGACAAAAATGCTTTCAATTGCAAATATGAATAGCGCGCAAGCGGCTCATTATCATGCAAAAGATCAAAACTACTATCAGCAAAATAAAGAGACAAGCGTTTGGGCTGGCAAAGGTGCTGAACGTTTAGGCTTGAGCGGTGAAATAGATATCAAAAAATTTGAGCGATTATGCTTTGGTATTCATCCTTGCGAAGAACGCACTCTTGTTGATATCAGTGAAAGAGCGGGAACGGATCTAACCTTTTCTGCTCCAAAATCCGCATCGATCTTATGTGAATTAGGTGATGAACGTACCAATCAACTCATACGTGCAGCACATGATCAAGCGGTGCAAACCACACTGTCATTTGTAGAAGATCATTATGCGCAAACAAGAGAACAAAAGGACGGGCATAGAGAAGCAATCTCAACCGGTAATCTCATCATCGCTAAATTTCAACACGATACCAGTAGAGAAAATGACCCATCATTGCATACGCATTGCTTTATCGTCAATGCAACGCAGAAGGAGAACGGTGAATGGAGAGCGTTGCACAATGATAAGCTCTTCACTCACAAGATGTTTTTAGGTCAGACGTATCGCAATGAATTGGCCAAAAATCTTCGAGACCAAGGATTTGCTATTGAGGTTACAAATGCCAAAGAGGGATTCTTTGAAATTCAAGGTGTTTCCAAAGAGCTGATCAGTGAATTTTCACAAAGGCGTGAGCAAGTCCTCGAGAAATACGAGGAGCTAAAAAAGCAATATCCTGGTCTCGAGGGAGAAAAACTCAAAGAGATGGCAACAACCGGCAGCCGAAACGTGAAAGATAAAAACGCTGATCGTAACGTCATTAAATACAACAATATCGAAAGAGCCAAAACCATTGTCACCGGTAAAGATTTGACCTATCTCAATCAGCTTAATAGCTCACATGCCAATCATGAACATCAAAAATTAACGGCTAAAGATGCGGTGGATCTTTCGATTCGTATTCAAAGCGAAAAGACGAGTGTATTTAATCGTGAAGATGTGATGAAAAACGCAATGAAGCTTTCGTTAGGCGAACATTCACTGAGTGCTATGCAGAATGCTTTTGATGATCATGTAAATGAGCGATCGATTGTGCAATTGGATCAAAATGCCTACTCTACACCAGAGCTCTTGCAAAAGGAGTTTGAGATTGTTGCAATGGCAAAAAACCGCACAGATCCTTTAATCTCTGCTCAACGCGTGGAGCAGTATCTAAGCCATACGCCTTATAGCCTCACAAAAGGACAACAAGAAGCGTATGCACACATTCTCTCAAGCAATGAGTCTATTTCAGTGATCCAGGGCGATGCTGGTACGGGTAAAACGTTTATGCTCAAAGCCGTTAGAGAAACGCTTGAAAGTCAAAAACAAAGTAGCAATCTACGAGGACTCGCTTTTACTGGAAAAGCCAGTGAAGAGCTTGAGCGTGAAAGTGGTATCCCCTCTACGACGTTACACGCCTTTTTTGTGAGTCCACCGGCGGAAAAGAATATGGTTTATATCGTAGATGAGGCGTCAATGGTCAGTTCGTTACAGATGCACCACTTATGTGAGATTGCTAAAGAAAACCATTCAAAAATTGTGTTTATCGGTGATCAAAAGCAGTTCCAATCTCTAGGTGCTGGCAATATGTTTTCGCAGCTTCAAAAGCAAAGTGATATTCGTATCGTCGAAATGACTGAGAATAAACGCGCGCAAACAGAATTGATGCGATCGCTTTATTCGTCTATCAAGAGCAAGGATTTAGAAGAGGCGTTTGGCATTTTAGAAAAGCACCAACGCCTTCATGAAACAACGGATCTCGAGAGGATCAAAAACGAATACCTCAAAGATCGTCATGATACGTTACTCTTGGTTGATACAAACGCGAATCGTAAAGCTTTAAATGAGTTAATCAGAGCGGATCTCGTCGCTCAAAATGAAGTCACACAGTCTCAACCGTTATCTATCAAAGAGGCAATCAATCTAAACGAGATTGAAAAACACTACTCGAGCAATTATCAAGTAGGTCAAATTGTTGTCGCACAAAATGCGTTTCAAGGATTTAGTGCCGGGCAAGAAGGGATGATCACCGCGATTGATCATCCATCCAATACGATCACGGTTACCAAAGATGAGCAAAGGATCAAAATTGATCTAAGCAAAGCTCACGCTCAAGCAATTCAAACTTTTGCTATCAAAGAAAAAGCATTTGGTGTCGGCGACAAAATCGTTTTTACAAAAAACAATCGAAACCTCAAGTTTAGAAATGGTGAGGCCGCTGTGATCCAAGCAATTCATGGGAATATCATCAAAGTGCAAAAGGGAAATAAAGAGTTGGCGTTTGATGCTTCCAAGTATCCTTATATTGATCATGGATACGTGATTACAGCGCATAAAAGCCAAGGTCAAACTACTAGTAGGGTTATCGCTTTCACGAATGCACAAATGGCCAATTTAAACCGCTTCTACGTGCAAATTACCAGGGCAAAACGTGATGCCTTGATCTATACCAACAGCATAGCAACACTCAAGGAGAATACACAAAAAACGCAAATCAAAACAAGTACCCTAGATTATTTTAGGTCGGCAATGCAGCATGAGGCACATACAAATCACAATTACGAAAGGACATTCAATGAGCAAAAAGAACGAAGAATATCAAGAGGATCAACTCTTTCAATACTGGGAGACTATTGCACAAAGCTCAAAATTGCACTCGCAGATCTTAGCCGACATTTTGGCATATTTAAAGGAGATCGACGAGAGATTGAAAGCACTCGAGGCAAAGATCAAATGAAAAATATCTTAATTGATAATGTTAAACAAAACAATAAAAATATAAATCGAGAGCAAACTTTGGAGAAAAAAAGGAGCCGCTAATGCACTGCCTATTTTACTATGAAGATTATCTTATAGTGTGCACTGCTACTAAAATTTCAAATACTGATCTATTAAGACAATGTACTTCACTCATATTGTCTAAAACATATTGCGATATCTGTACGTTAAAGCAGGGGAGTGTAAAAAAAATTGCTCTTTTATCAACTACAAAATCTGATATTAAACTTTCTTTTTATCGATTACCAAATGGCTTTCTTGATACATTGCCATATCAAGAAACTGAGTTGATTATAGAATCTATCATTCAGCAACACAAGCTAGCAATTAGTAATAAAGATAACTCTACATCTGTTTTACAGGATAAAGATATTTTTAAAATCTATTTTGACATGTTAAATGTTGTCGATGCAAAATTTATGAAAATCTATACTGGAGAGTGAAACATGATTATGGAAATTCTAAAAACTATTGTAGGTATTATAAACAAGATTAGTGGTATCGGCAAAGAAACAAATCACGAAGTGGCAGAAGATGAAGAAAATGCTGAGAAAAGAGATTGTGAAGAAGAATTAGAAAAAAAGTCAGACAATGAATATAAAAATATTCTCATTGGCAAAAATCAAGCACATTTACAACAAAATCATTCTTTGACAAGGTACTAGACATGAGAATAGAGACAGCAACTTTTTTAATTCTGATAGCTGCTAATACGATAATATCTTACCAAGTTCAAAAAGAATTGGGCATTCATAAAGCTCTTATTTTTACAATACTGAGTTTTTTTGAGTACATTATTTGGCATATGTTCATTAGAGAATACTCAAAAATAAACGATAGACTTTTTGATGTCAAAAGTTGGCTTATGGGCAGCTATGCAAACTTTTATGGGCAGAGTGAGGGCAACAGGTGGACACCTTCATGGTTAGTAAAACAAAAGATGAAAAATGGAGATCTTTTCATTGACAAATTTAGGTTTGATGGAAGTGTATTAAGAAATTTCAAATTTTTTAGTTTCAAAAAATGGTTTAATAATTTTGATTGTTACATGATTCCTTCTGATTTAAAAAAAGGTGGAATTGTTTTCGGAAGCATGGGCGCTGGAAAAACAGAATTGTTTCATTCGATTCTATCTCAACCAGAATTTGATAGAAAATTTATATATGACAGTAAAGGCGATTTTACTCAGAAACATTACAGATCAAATAGAGATATTATTTTGAATCCATATGATGCCAGAGGGCATGTTTGGAATCCGTTTGAAGAAGCCAATACAAGTCCTTTTGTTGTTGGTATATTTATGACAAATCTATTTAACGCAATTGCTGGAGATAAAAAAGATTTCTTTAGTGCAGGTTCACAAGACCGTTACATGGAATTATTTAATAGCATTCAATATATGGATTCTAAACTGACAGCAAAACAAAAATTTGATTTATTTATTAAACTTTTAAAAGAGTATTTTGAAGCACCTCAAACACAATCACGCACAAGTGAAGCAGATATAGCAAGCACGATGAAGCTTTCATTTGAATTTTTTGATTATATGAATTTTTGTATTCAAAATGGAAGTCCAACTTTTACAATTCACAATTATTTATCACAAAAAAATTGTGACCTATTTTTACTGTCAAGAGATGATCAAAAGTCAAAATTAACAGCATTTTTTACTGGATTTTTAGCTGCATTCGTGGCTGTCATGTTGTCTCAAGAAGATAGAGATTCTTTAACCCTTTTAGCTCTCGATGAGTATCTTTCTTTTGTAAGGAATATGGATAGCGAAACAATCGAAAGTTTGCATGTAAGAATTCGAAGTAAAGGTGGTTGTCTTCTGCCTGGAGTTCAATTTTTTCCTGATGATCATTTATCCGACGGTCTTACTCAGAAAATATTAAATTCTACAACTTATTGGTTTTTATTCCAGGGCATTGATGAATACACATTAAATAAAATTGGTTCTACTGTAGGTAAAGTCAGATATAAAAAAGAACAAGCTAAAGATATTCGTGCTGAACGCTTTGCTAATAAAGATTACTCCATTGAAGAATCTGACTTGCTCAATATTAGTATTTTTCATTCATTGGGAGAAAAATACGAACACATCACATTTATACCATCGAGGAAAATTTTATATAAAGGGTATACGCCACAAGTCAAACTGAAAAATAGAAATGAGAGCTTTATTCAGAGTGAGAATATTGCTAAATTTTATCAACAAAAGTCGAGAGCTTGAAGAGCTCGCATAATCTTGACGTTATTGTAATTTTACTGCTGTAGTTGTTGTATGATAATGATGCTTTGTATCTGTTTTTACTGTTTTTGTTGTAACGCTTGAATATGTGTTTGAAGAAACAGAATGATTAGTCGAAAATGCAATAAGGGCATCTGCCCGTAATGAATAAGCTTCTTGAACTAAATCTTCAGGAATACCTTTTTCATTATTGAGACTTGATGATAAAAATCCTAATGATATAAATTTTTCATTATTAATGTTAGTAAGACTAGTAACGTGTAGCATATTTTTATAGAGTAATAGCTCTATTGCTTCAATCGATAACGGCTGAGCTTTTTGATAAAAAAATTCTTTGATAGCTTTAAAAAAACCATTAGAGCCATAAAACAAAATAATTAAGCCAATAATACCTCCTGCAGCAGCTCCACCACCACTTCCACCACTTAAAAGCATGATACCTATAGCAACAAGCATCATTATTAAGGATGTAACAATATATTTAATGAATTCTTTCAATCGCCACTTCGGATCACTTTTAAATTTTTGCTCTATCGTTTCTTGCTGTAATGCATGAATCTTAGATGCCTCTTTTTTAATAAGGTCAAAATCAATCTTTTGAAGAGGAGGGTGAGGAATTTCTTTGGGAACTGGCAAAGGTAATGAAAGTAATTTTTGAGGTTCTAACAACTCTATATCAACCATTTTTTTCCTTCTAAAAACTAATTCAAGAGGCAAATTGTAATGATGACAAATTATAACATAAAATATTACTAAAACTATTGTAGTAAAAATGTAGTAAAAAAAGGATTTTTTTGAAACTTAAAAAGAAAGGAAATAAGCTTTAAAAACTCGATTTAAAGGGGATGGTACCTGAGGCCGGACTCGAACCGGCACATGTCTCCATACTAGATTTTGAGTCTAGCGCGTCTACCAATTTCACCACTCAGGCACAATAATTAAGAGTTGGAATTATACAAAAAAAAGCTTAAACATCAGTAAAACTGTATGTTTAAGCTTTTTGAGGCGAAGAAATTAAGCTTTTGCTACAACGTCTTTAAGTTTTTTACCAACTTTAAATTTAACGGCTGTAGTTTTAGCTACGTCAACGACTCTATTTGTACCAGGAACTCTAGCTTTTCTAGCAGCTCTTGTAGCAGTACTGAATGTACCAAAACCGATAAAGCTTACATCTTTGCCAGCAACTAGTGCTTCAGTGATTGCTTCTAGAGCTGCATCGACAGCTTTTTGACTATCTTTCTTAGAAAGACCTGCTTTCTCAGAGACCGCTTGGATAAATTCCGCTTTTTTCATTGCTCATTCCTTAATATAAAGTGTTTGTGCGAGGATTGTACAATTTTTTTTAAAAAAAGACAATAATATTTTTTAAAAAGTTAAAGAATAGTGCCAAAAAGTCGATATTTTCTACAAGGAATTAAAATTGCTTATGTCAATAAAGAAAATTTTTGGAGTAAATCATGAGAGTTACAAATTCACTTTTATTTAATACATCTCTTCGTAACTATCGCATTTCTACAGAGAAATTGTATGATATAAATCAACAGATATCTACTAAAATGAAAATACAAAATAGTTATGAAGATACAAGTGTGTATGTAGATGCTATGCGTCTTAGTAATGAAATTGATACTCTAGCACAATCTTCTGATAGCAGTAGTAAAGCTAAAACATTCGCTGATAATACGGATTCTACTTTATCAAGTTTTAATACATCACTGGATCAATTTAAAGCAAAACTTGTTCAAGCTTCAAATACTTCAAATTCTTCAACAAGCTTACAAGCACTAGCTAATGACTTACAAGGTATCAAAGATCACTTAATTAACTTGGCCAATACTTCTATAAATGGTCAATTTTTATTTTCAGGTTCAGCATTATCTCAAAAGCCAATTGCCAGTGATGGTACGTATAAAGGTAATGCAGAAAATTTGACAGCAATGATAGGTTCTGGTGTCGAGCTTCCTTATAATATTACAGGTCAATCTCTTTTCTTGGGAAAAGATACAGATTATAACAGAGTGGTTTCTACTAATATATCAATGTACAATCAATCAAAATTACACCCTGATGTTATGACCAGTGATAGTCAAAATGCAGCCTCCTCAAAGGTATATTTGAAAGATACTGATACTATTCGTGATCTTGTTGGTGATACTAACAATAATGCAACAGATGACTCTAAGGCAGTTTTTTATCTCTCTGGTCGAAAAAGTAATGGCTCAACATTTTCTAATGTTATATCTCTTGACACCAGTTCAAAAGTCTCTGATTTGTTAGACAATATAGGAAATTCTTATGGCAATACGGCAACAAATAAAATTGTAGATGTCAGTATGAATGCGCGTGGTCAGATAGAAGTCAAAGATTTGAAATCTGGAAGCCAACTTCTTGATATGAATATTTTTGGTGCTATTGACCGTAATGCTCTCCCTGGTGAAACGGGCAATGCAAAACAAGTGATGAATGTAGATAACCTGTTGACAAAACCAAATGTTGATATTATTGCGTTTAATAAGAGTAACTATGAAACAACTGCTTCTAGCCCTGATTTAACGATGCGCTCTGTTGCTGTCGTTTCAGGCACAGATGCCATAGATTTTCCAATAAAAAATGTATCGAGTTCAAATATTACACCAACAACACTTTTAAATGGCATTTTCCCCTCTGATGTTGATCATATTGATTTTGGAGGAACATCATTCTCAATTAATGGGAAAACGGTGCAAGATTTGATGACAGCTATTGAAACAGAGTATGGGTTAGGTGCAGGAGATGTTACATTATCAGGTGGTCGTATGCTTGTTAATGATCCTACCAATACATTTTCTGCTTTTTTAGAACCTAAAAATGCTTCCAATGCATTAGCACATGGTGATCCGCTTCCTGATGCAATGAACTATGCACGAAGAGGCTTTGAAAAAGATGGCAATACGCTTTCAAGTAATGTTTCACAAGTCGTCAAGAGTACAAGTGATTTTGCAACGGCAAGTACAAAACTTGTTGATGTTGCGGGGGTAGACAGCTTAAATGGTAAGCAAATGGTGCTTAATTATACCGATAAAAATGGTGTCAAAAGAACAGGCACGCTTAATCTAGATATCGCCGATACAACATTTTCTATTGATTTAAATGGAGATGGAAACACGACAGGTGCAAATGAAACTTTTTCTATTTATAATGGTCAAGGAGACCCTTTAAATTTAAAAACGACTGCTGACAAGATGACATACCAACAACTTAATGATCTCATCAGCATGGCAACTTCGGGTAATTTACCAAAACAAGGTGTTTCTACCACGGCTCAAACGGCAATTAACAATGCAATTGCTTTTGGAGTAGCCGCAGATGCTGTCAATCTTGCTGCTCAAACGACAATAGCCAAAGCGGGTGTTTCCACTGAAACGGCTAGTTATATTCAAAAAGCTATTGATGCGGGTATTATAAGAGACAATCCTGCATCAACCGCAGCTGAAGTGGCAAAAGCGACTACTGATTATAACAACGCCATTGGGGACGCTAATATTGCAGAATATAATTATGCTGTTGGAACCGCCAAAAATAGCGTTGAAGTCAATTTAGATTATCAAGGGAAAATGACTATTAAAGATAAAACAACTTCTGAATCTAAAATCGACTTTACCATGTATGACAAAAGTATAACTGATTTTACAGGTGTTGGAAGCTCTACACTCACGTTTATGGCGAATAATGCAGTCACGATTTCTAATCCATCAATCGACATGTTTAAACAAATGGATGAAATGATAGCAGCGGTTCGCACGGGGGCATTTCGTATGGATTCGACATCGGATGATCCGCGAAATATTGGTATCCAAAATTCACTTGCACAACTTGATCATATCGCAGATCATGTCACAAAAGCACAAACAAAAATCGGTGCTCTCACCAATGCATTGAATGATGCTAATACAAGATCTGAAATACTTAGTGTTAATGTTAAAGCAGTACAAGATAATGTCATAGGTGTTGATACAGCAGCAGCTTACTTGGAATATCAATCTATTACAACTTCATATCAAGCAATGTTATCGACGATGTCGAAGATAAATTCAATGTCTCTTTTAGATTACATGTAATAATCTGTTATAATATCAACTCTATATTATTACATGTAAAGGATCTGCTATCTTAAAAGAGACTCTTTTTATCATTTTTATTGCCATTGCATTATTTTTAGGTGTGGCAACTATTTTACCTGATGCTTCTGTTGTTGGAAAATTTGGTGCCTATCTTGGCACATTGAATCAGAGTACATTTGGTTATGTTGCTTTTATCTATCCCTTCTTATTGATTTTTCCTTCTTTCTCACTTTATAAAGAGAGTAAGCTTACTGAACGTCGTATTGGAGTATTTCTTGCCTCAGCAATTTTGATTTTTGCTGTTTTGATGGCTCAGTCGATTCTTGTTAAAAGCGTCTTTATGGGATCATTCGGTCGATCAATAGTGGATATGCTTATTAGCTTTATTGGCATTATGGGCGTTTGGCTTTTTATTATTGCCATTTTCTTACTTTCGATGACTTTGCTTGTCGAGTCAAGCATTAGTGATTTTCTCACGTTCATGAAACCAACATTTACCAAAACAAAAATCAAAGAGTATAAAGCAGAACCAGAAGAAAAGCGTATTCCTGAAAAGACAAAAAAAGAGATGTCGTTGAAAGAACGCATCAAGCTTGAAGACAAAGTCATGTTAGATGATGATACTCCTGATGAGAATCCAGCGATTATAGAGCCGCTTTATCCTGAGAACAATGAACCTAAAAAACCACTCGTTCGTCTTAAAAGTGCTAAAAAAGTTGAGATTTTAAGCGAAGTAGCGGAGAATACGAAGCTTCTTTCTGAGATTGATCAAGGCGAATGTGACAAACCAAAAGACTTTAAACTTCCGCCTCTCTCTTTTTTAGCCAATCCTCCAGCAAAAGCTGTTCATGTCAATGAGAATGAGATTGACCAAAAGATTCAAGATCTTTTAGAAAAACTCAGACGTTTTAAAATTGAAGGCGATGTTGTACGTACCTACTCAGGTCCTGTAGTTACAACCTTTGAGTTTAAGCCGGCGCCTCATGTAAAAGTTTCTCGTATTTTAACGCTTCAAGATGACCTTGCAATGGCATTAAAAGCCAAAACAATTCGTATTCAAGCCCCAATTCCTGGAAAAGATGTTGTGGGTATAGAAGTTCCAAACCAAAAGATAGAGACCATTTATCTCAAAGAAATTTTAGAGAGTGACATCTTTAAAAAGTCTTCTTCTCCACTAACCATTGCTCTTGGAAAAGACATCGTTGGTAACGCATTTGTTACCGATCTTAAAAAACTTCCACATTTATTGGTGGCTGGAACAACAGGTAGTGGTAAAAGTGTAGGAATTAACGCGATGCTACTTTCGTTGCTCTATCGCAACTCACCCGATACATTACGCTTTTTGATGATCGATCCTAAGATGTTGGAGTTTTCGATTTATAATGACATTCCACATCTATTAACACCTGTTATTACAAAACCAAAACAAGCGATTGTTGCACTTGCCAATATGGTAGGAGAAATGGAGCGACGTTATCAGATGATGAGCCGTTCAAAGACAAAAAATATTGAAAATTACAATGAAAAGGCTAAAAGTATTGGTGTTGAGCCACTGCCTTATATTGTGATTATTATTGACGAATTAGCTGACCTTATGATGACCAGCGGTAAAGATGTTGAGTTTTATATAGCACGACTTGCTCAAATGGCAAGAGCAAGCGGAATTCACATCATTGTAGCGACACAAAGGCCTTCTGTTGATGTTGTGACGGGTCTTATTAAAGCAAACTTACCTTCTCGTATTAGTTTTAAAGTAGGGCAAAAAATCGACTCAAAAGTCATTTTAGATGCTATGGGAGCAGATTCTTTGCTTGGAAACGGCGATATGCTTTTTACACCTCCAGGTACTTCTGGACTCATTCGTTTACATGCTCCATACACCTCTGAAGACGAGATTGATAAGGTGGTTGAATACCTCAAGAAACAGCGCCCTGTCGTATATGACGAAAGTTTTTTAAGAGAGAGCGAAGAGGGTTTTTCAGCTGGTGCTGGAAGCAAAGATAGTGGTGATTTAGATGAGCTTTTTGAGGACGCAAAAGCCATTGTCCTTAATGAAAGAAAGAGCTCAATTTCTTATATTCAAAGAAGATTGAATATTGGCTATAATAGAGCTGCGACGATTGTAGAGCAACTGGAAGCGATGGGAATACTTTCATCACAGAATGCAAAAGGTCAACGCGAAATTATTGTTTAACTAATCAACCACAAGGAGTCAGTCACAATGAGTTTTTTCCAAGCGTATGAAGCAGAAGTGAATGAAAGAGCAAAGTTAGGTGTTCCTCCTTTACCTCTTGATGCTAAAAAAACAGCAGAGGTAGTCGAGCTTTTAAAGAAAGAAGAGGGCGATCAAGCCTTTTTAAAAGACTTAATTGCAAATCGTGTTCCACCAGGAGTGGATGAAGCCGCTTACGTAAAAGCAGCTTTTTTGAATGATGTGGCTCAAAAAAAAGTTACATGTAAAGCCATAACTCCCGTTTATGCGATAGAGCTTTTAGGTACTATGTTTGGTGGGTACAATGTTCAACCGCTTGTGGATGCTCTTAGCTCCTCAGATGCCGCTGTGGCTCGTGCAGCATGCGATGCACTGAAAAGTATCGTTCTTGTGTATGGCTCTTTCAACGATATTGAAACACTTGCAAAAACTAACGCTTATGCTAAAGAAGTTCTTCTTTCTTGGGCAAATGCTGAATGGTTTACGACAAAACCAGCTATTCCTGAAAAAATTACCGTAGCCGTTCTAAAAGTAGCGGGTGAAACCAATACCGATGACCTTAGTCCTGCAAGTGAAGCGTTTACAAGAAGTGACATTCCTCTTCATGCCAATGCTATGTTGGTTAAAAGACTTCCAGGTTCTATTGAGAAGATCAAGGAATTGATCGCAAAAGGATACGAAGTTGCTTATGTCGGTGATGTTGTAGGAACGGGAAGTAGCCGAAAATCAGGTATTAACTCGATTCAATGGTTTATGGGAAGAGACATCCCCAATGTTCCTAATAAAAAAACAGGTGGCTTGGTCATTGGAACGACCATCGCTCCAATTTTCTTTAACACAGCAGAAGATAGCGGTGCGCTTCCAATTGAAGTGAATGTTGAAGGCTTAGAAACAGGCGATATTATCGATGTTTATCCACTTGCGGGGAAAATTGAAAAAAATGGCAAAGTGGTGGCAACTTTCAAACTTGCTCCTAACACTTTAGCCGATGAATACCGTGCAGGTGGCAGAATTCCTCTTATCATTGGACGAGGTTTGACAACCAAAGCGAGAGCAAGCCTTGGTATGGGTGCTGAGAATATCTTTGCAAAACCAGAACAACCAGCAGAGCAAAAAGGTGTCGGTTATACGCTTGCTCAAAAAATGGTTGGGCGAGCTTGCGGTGTTGAGGGTGTACGTGCAGGTATGTATGTTGAGCCTCAAACATTAACTGTCGGTAGCCAAGATACAACAGGACCAATGACCAGAGATGAGATCAAAGAGCTTGCCGCTCTTGGCTTTAGTGCTGATCTTGTTATGCAAAGCTTCTGCCATACAGCCGCTTATCCAAAACCGAGCGATGTTAAACTTCATCACACTCTTCCAGCATTTATTACCTCACGTTCAGGTGTCAGTCTTAGAGCAGGGGATGGCGTTATTCACTCATGGTTAAACCGTATGGTGCTTCCTGATAGCGTTGGAACAGGTGGAGACAGTCATACACGTTTTCCTATTGGTATCTCTTTCCCAGCAGGTTCCGGATTGGTCGCTTTTGCTGCTGTTACGGGAAGTATGCCGCTTAATATGCCAGAATCTATTTTGGTACGCTTCAAAGGTGAATTACAACCTGGTATTACCCTTCGCGATCTTGTCAATGCGATTCCGTATTATGCGATTAAAAAAGGTATGTTGACCGTTCCTAAAAAGAATAAAAAAAATATTTTTGCAGGAAAAATCCTTGAGATCGAAGGACTACCAAAACTCAAAGTTGAACAAGCTTTTGAACTGAGCGACGCTTCGGCTGAGAGAAGTGCGGCAGCGTGTGCTGTAGCCTTAGATGTTGAGCCAATCGTTGAGTACCTTAAATCTAACATTACACTGCTTGAATCAATGATTAAAGCGGGCTATGCTGACGCTAAAACATTGCAACGTAGAGCAGATAAGATGAAAGCATGGATCAAAGAGCCTAACCTTCTTAAAGCAGATGCTAATGCACAGTATTCTGAAATCATTGAAATCAATCTTAATGAGATCAAAGAGCCGATTTTGGCATGCCCAAATGATCCTGACGATGTTGCAACACTAAGCGAAATCTTGGCTGATGCAAATCGTCCTAAGAAAATCGATGAAGTTTTTGTAGGAAGTTGTATGACAAACATTGGTCACTACAGAGCATTGGGTGAAGTCCTTCAAGGCGAAGGTAAAGTTCCAACCACACTTTGGATCGCACCTCCTACGAAGATGGATAAAGAGCAATTGACTGCTGAGGGTTATTATGCGCTCTTTGGCGCGGCAGGCGCTCGTATTGAAATTCCAGGCTGTTCACTCTGTATGGGTAATCAAGCAAGTGTTAGAGAAGGTGCTGTCGTCTTTTCAACATCGACCAGAAACTTTGACAACCGCATGGGACCAAACTCAAAAGTTTACCTTGGTAGTGCCGAGCTCGCTGCTCTTTGCGCACTTTTAGGGAGACTTCCAAGCGTGGAAGAGTATATGAGTTTAGTGCCTAAAAAACTTGCAGGTAAGACAGATAAAGTCTACAAATACCTCAATTTTAACCTCATAGAAAACTATCAACTCGGCAATTAATACCCCAAAAGCCACTCAAAAAGAGTGGCTTTTACTTTTTACATGTAAGGACTCTTTTGACTATACAAAAAAATTGTATTGTAACCCTCGACTACACTGTTTTCGACACTGAGAACAACCTTTTGGACAGTGGTGCTCAATCACTTGTCTATCTGCATGGCGGCTATGGCGATATATTTGAAAAAATTGAAAAAGCGTTAGAAGGCAAGAGTGTTGGAGAAAGCATTCACATTCAACTTTCCCCAAAAGAAGCCTTTGGTGAGTATAGACAAGAGTTAGTGCTCATTGAAGATCGTAGCCAGTTTGAAGATGATTTAGAAGTAGGGCAAAATGTTGAAATGGTCTTTAGTGAAGATGATGACGATGAAATTATGCTGGCTTATACGGTTATCGATATTTTAGAAGATCGCGTTATTTTAGATGCAAACCATCCTCTTGCTGGTGTAACAATCATTTTTGATGGAACCGTCATTGGTATAAGAGAAGCTACGAGTGATGAGATTGAGCAAAGACTCCTCACTCAAGAAGAGTCCTTATTTGCAATGCAAAATTAGCGTAAACTCTCTTCCAAATTTTCAACCACTTGGTGCATTTTATAGAGTGAATCAGGGTTGAGAGAGATCGAATCTATCCCATTTTTCACTAAAAACTCTGTAATTTCAGGGTAATCAGAAGGTGCTTGCCCGCAAATACCGATGTATTTTCCTCTAGCTTTGCACGCAGCTATTGCCATTTTAAGCATTATTGTTACTGCATCATTGCGCTCATTAAAAATATGAGCGATTTGTCCGCTCTCCCTATCGACACCTAAAACAAGCTGTGTAAGATCGTTTGAGCCAATGGAATAACCATCAAAGATTTTTAGAAACTGATCGGCGATGATGACATTGGCCGGTATCTCGCACATGGCATAAATTTGTAGCCCATTAATGCCTTGCACTAAGCCTTGAGCATTCATAATGTCAATAACTTTTTGCCCTTCTTCGGGTGTGCGAACAAATGGAATCATAATGATGACGTTGGTAAGCCCCATATCATCTCGTACGCGTTTGAGCGCTTCACATTCCAACGCATACGCCTCTTTATAACTTTCATCATAGTATCTGCTTGCACCTCTGAAGCCTATCATAGGGTTTTCTTCCTCGGCTTCGTAAGCAAGACCTCCAAGCATATTGCGGTATTCGTTGCTTTTAAAATCGCTGGTACGAATGATGACAGGTTTGGGGTAAAATGCTGCGGCAATCATACCAACACCTTCGCTGATCTTTTGAAGAAAAAACTCTTTAGCATCGGTGTAAGGGTTCATAAAAGCCTTAATAGCTTCTTCATCTTGCACAGGGCTTCCCTTGTGCATATTCACGAGTGCCATCGGATGAGCATTAATGGAATGCGTCATTATGAACTCCATCCGTGCAAGCCCTACACCATCATTCGGCATTTTAGCAAGATTAAACGCTTCAGCGGGATTGCCCACATTCATCATCAGTTTGGTCTTTGTATGCTTTAAAGAACTGAGGTCTATCGTTTTACATGTAAAGGCAATTTCACCCTCGTATATGTGTCCTTCATCGCCATCAGCGCAACTAACGGTTACTTTTTGAGTATTGCTCAGTACTTCAGTCGCATTACCACAACCAACCACTGCTGGCACACCGATTTCACGCGCAACAATAGCAGCATGACACGTTCTGCTACCTCGATTTGTAACAACGGCTGAAGCCTTTTTCATGATAGGTTCCCAATCAGGATTGGTCGTATCGGCAACCAAAACATTACCTTCTTTAAAGAGAGCAAATTCTGAGGTATTATGAATGACTTTGACTTCGCCACTGCCTATTTTATCGCCGACGGCACGACCAGAGGTGATAAGCTTCAAATCTTTGGTGCTACTCAAGGCGTATTTTTCGATGGAGATGTTATTTTGGAGTTTACTTTGAACCGTCTCTGGACGTGCTTGGACGATGTAGAGTTTGCCATCAAGGCCATCTTTTGCCCACTCAATATCCATCGGACGTTTATAGTACTCTTCAATAATCAGTGCTTGATGCGCTAAAATCAACACTTCTGTATCACTGATCGAAAAATGTTTTTGCTCTTCTTCTGTTGTGGGCACATTGATAGTATGGGCTTCATCGCTATAAAGCATTTTCTCTTTTTTACTGCCTAGTGAACGTTTTAAAATGGTATTGAGCCCTTTTTTAAGGGTTGGTTTAAAGACGAAGAACTCATCGGCATTAACCTTGCCACTTACCACATTTTCGCCCAGTCCCCAGATAGAATTGATTAAGATGAGATTTTCAGAGCCACTCTCAGTGTCGATGGTAAAGATGACACCACTGCTGGACATATCACTTCGCACCATTTTTTGAACACCGACTGAGAGAGCGACTTTAAAATGGTCAAATCCACGACTTGTTCGATAACTAATGGCACGATCCATAAATAACGAAGCGTAGCAACGCTTTACACACTCTAAAAGCTTCTCTGACGTGTTAATGTTCAAAAAGGTCTCTTGTTGTCCTGCAAAGCTAGCATCGGGTAGATCTTCAGCAGTTCCTGATGAGCGCACGGCAACGTCGATGTTTTCTGAGCTATATTCTTGAGAGAGCATGTGGTAAGCACTTTTTAGCTCTTTGATAAGCTGTTCAGGAAGTGTTGATGCCAAGATAAGTTCACGAATGGCACGACCACGTTCTTGAAGCGAAAGGGTATCGGAAATATCTAAACCTTCTAAAAGCTTTTCGATCTTTTCTTTAATGCCATTTTCTTTGAGTAACAGGTGGTAAGCCTCGCTGGTTGTCGCAAAACCATTGGGGATTTTGATACCTTTGGTCGATAGCTTTTGGTACATTTCACCCAAACTAGCATTTTTGCCGCCAACAAGGGGAATATCGCCGATATGAAGTTCATTGAAGAAACGAATAAAACGCATAATAACCTCCCATACGAAAAGTTATACCTATGGTAGCACAAATTATAATTAAGAGTGCTATAAAAAAGAGATTACATGTAAGAGTGAAAAAGTCCACAACAAAAGCTAGTGGACTTTTTTAGATGAGGGAATAACGTATTTTAGGGCAAGAATGTATACATGATAGACAAATACCCAGCCACTTGGTAATGGTCATCTACAATAGGGCTTTTATAGATCGTTTTGTCAAATTTTTTGTATTCGACATTCGCAATGATTGACCATGTCTCGCTAAAGGCAAAGATTTGTGTTAAACCAATAAAGGGGTTGATCGCACCATCTGCATGGTAGCTTGGTCGTGCAAAGGTTGCCTCTTTTGCTTTAACACCGTAGTAATAATTGCTTTTCTTATCACTGAGGTATTCTGCGCCAGCATAGAGGGATAAACCTGAATTTTCTGTCTCTAAAAGAGTGTAGTTATACGCGGTATTGATAGTGTAGCCATCTGTAGTACCGCTGACATCACGCGAAACCGTACCGCTTAAAAAGCTATTCTCAAAATTGTATTTCATTCGAAGACCGCCTTCTAAGGACATATTGCGATTGTCCATACCTTTTAAGTCATTACTATCTTTACTTTTATAGCCTGCCAGTACGGGAAGTAGGATAACTCCAACTTGTAACGTTTTGGTATCGTAAAAGTTATATCCCATATTAATGCCTTCAATAAAAGCGCTTTTGTACGTAAGCTCAATATCAGGCAAGGGTATCGTAACACTTGAAACGCCTTTATAGGGGCTTGTACTGGTTGAGACACCAACACCTACTTGCAAGGAAGGATCATCTGTTGCATATAAATGTGTGAGTAAAACAGATAGCAATAGAATAAGCTTATTTTTCATTATCAAATCTCCGTCTTAGTTTGAATGCGGAAATTGTATACAATAGCAATGTCTTTTTTATAGTAAAAAAGCGAACTCTTGATGTCAATTTTTAGTATATAATTCGATGATTTTTTGAGCTTTTTGAAGGAATAATATGTTTTTAGATACGGGAATGCCACCGCATGGTGATTACGCCAAAGCATTTCCAAAAAATCCAGCTCTTTTGCCTTATATCCATTCGTATGTCTCTATTATCAGTGAAGTAGAAGATACGAATGAGCAGTATATTACACGCTTTTTCCCATCTTTCATGACGCAGTTTGTTTTTGATTTTTACGGAAGTCTGAATGAAGTTCTTGAAGAAGGAAGTGTCCAACTGGACATTGACAAAGGAACCTATGTTAAAAGTGGCATTGGAACATGGATGGACTTTTTTCAAAAAGAGAGTTTAGCCTCTAAGCGATTGGTGAAAAGCTTTAAAGTGACGCTTTATCCGCATGTTCTCTATGAAGTGTTTGGAATTTCTCCTTTTGAAATTAAAGATGAATCTTTGAGTATCTGTGATATCTGGGGGAAAGAAGAGGGTGAATTTCTTTTTGAAGAGTTAGAGGCAATGGGTACAGCAGAAGCAATGATTGCTGTATTTGAGCGCTACTTTATAAAACAGTTATCGAAGAAACATCTTTTCCCAAAAAATATTTCACCTTATCTTATGGAAGGACACGCCTATCCAACGTTAAAAACATTATCTAAAGAGTGTGGCTATAGTGAACGATGGATACAAAAACAGTATCTTGAAGTCTTTGGTGAATCGTTTAAACATATACAAAACAATGTACGTTTTATCAAAACATTACGATTGATGAATAGCGCTGTTTTAAGAGGAGAAAGTAACCTGAAATTTGCTTCTATAGCGTATCAATGTGATTATTTTGATCAAACTCATTTTATTAAAGAGTTTAAAAAATTTACAGGGCTAACACCCTCGTATTATTTTCATACATTTAGAGAAAAAATTCCACTTTCATGGCTATGGTGAAGTTTTCAAGTAAGAAAATGGTCGGAGTGACAGGACTCGAACCTGCGACCTCTACCACCCCAAGGTAGCGCGCTAGCCAGGCTGCGCTACACCCCGACACATTTAAGAATTTGGATTTTAACCAAGATAACCAAAAAGTTTTATTATAATAGAGAGATCAATATTGAACAGATATATGAATCGTTTTTATACAAATCAACAATGGTACTTCATGAAAGAAATTCTCTTAACCACCTTTAACGCGCGTTATACGCATACTTCCATTGCACAACGTTACCTCTTTGCGAATCTTGAAGAGCTTCAAGGCAGAGCAAAAATCTTAGAGTTTGTCATCAACACTCAAGTTGTCGATGCCGCAGAAGAAATCCTTAGTTATAATCCAAAAATTGTAGGCATTGGAGCGTATATTTGGAATGCGTTGGAAGTGCAAGAGCTTATAACCATTCTTAAAAAAGTAGCACCGCATGTTCTCATCATTTTGGGAGGACCAGAAGCGAGCCATTTTCCTCACAGAGTTGATTTTAGTGGAGCAGACTACATCATCCAAGGGGAGGGTGACATCACCTTTTATGCACTATGCAAAGCACTTCTTGAAGGCAATAAACCGAATGAGCGCGTCATCAAAGCACCTATGGTTGACTTAAATGCCATCAAACTTCCCTATGATTATTACACAGACCACGACATCCAAAATCGTTACTGTTATGTCGAAGCTAGTCGTGGATGTCCCTTTACGTGCGAGTTTTGCCTCTCATCGGCTGATAAAAAAGTACGCGATATAGAGATAACACGTTTCATAGGTGAACTGGAAAAACTTTGGCAAAGAGGAGTTCGAAATTTCAAGTTTATAGACCGAACTTTCAACCTAAGCATTGAAAATGCAACAAAGCTTTTGGACTTTTTTCTCTCAAAAACAGAAGAATACTTTGTCCATTTTGAAGTGATACCTGACCATTTTCCAAGCTCCATTAGAGAGAAAATAGCACAGTTTCCTCCTGCTGCACTGCAGCTTGAAGTGGGCATACAAACGCTTGATGCTGAGATTTCCAAAAACATACATAGACGACTCAATATCCCAAAAATCGAAGACAACCTTGCTTTTTTACAACAGCAAACCCATGCACATTTACATGTAGATTTGATTATCGGTTTACCAGGGGAAAGTTTAGAGGGTTTTGGGTGCAATTTAGACAAGCTCCATTCCCTTACACAGTGTGAAATTCAAATAGGCATCCTCAAAAAGCTCTCTGGTACAACCATCTCAAGGCATGATGAAATCTATGGCATGGTGTACTCAGATAAACCGCCTTATGACATTTTGCAAAATGATCTTATCTCGTTTAAACAGATGCAAAAGATGAAGCGTTTTGCTCGTTTTTGGGATATGGTCTACAACAGCGGTAATTTTAAAAAGAGTGCAACACATATATGGCGTGAAGGAAAAGTATACGAAGGTTTTTATGCGTTTAGTGAATGGCTATACCAACAAACAGAATCCACATGGCAGATTTCACTGGATCGTTTAGCGCAACTCATTTTTCGTTACCTTTGTGAAGAGATGGGGCACGAAGAAGAGCGTATCAAAGCGATGCTGATTGAAGATATTATGACGGTACGTGGTCGCAAGATGCCTTCGTTTTTGCGCGAAAATTATGTGCCTAATGTTGAGCAAAAAGAGGGAAGCGCAAAGCTCAATAAACGTCAGTTAAAACATGCCACAGTATAATGGCGATTTTTTCAAGGAGAGAGAATGAAAATTGATAAAAGTTGGTGGACAGACATTATTAGTGTTTTGTTTATTGTGGTTTCGTTTGTGTTGCCAGAGCCTTATGCGCATTGGTCACTTCTAACAGGACTTTTTGCCTTTTCAGGTGCGATAACGAATCAAATCGCGATTCACATGTTGTTTGAAAAAGTACCTTTTTTGTATGGTAGCGGTGTGATTCAGCTTCAGTTTGAGGCGTTTAAAGCTTCGATTAAAAACTTGATGATGGATCAGTTTTTTACCAAAGAGCAGTTGGATGCTTTTTTTGCCAAAGAGGAAAAAACACTTGATTTAAGCCCAGTGATTGCCGAAGTGGACTTTTCACCTGCCTTTGATGCGCTTACCAAAACCGTTATGGAGTCATCTTTTGGGGGAATGCTTGGTATGTTTGGAGGTGCGAGCGCATTAGAGGGGCTTAGAGCACCTTTTAGTGAGAAACTCAAAGATTCTATCATCGAAATCAGTGAAAGTAATGTATTTCAACAAAAAATAGCACAAACCATACAAAATTCATCACTTAGTGATGATATGCTCATTACCATAGAGCAAATGATTGATGCAAGGCTAAATGAGCTGACGCCTCAAATGGTTAAAGAGATCGTTCAGAATTTTATCAAAGATCATTTAGGCTGGTTAGTGGTTTGGGGTGGATTTTTTGGTGCATTAATTGGTCTTCTTTCAACATTAGTTTTATAAGTACTCAAAAGGGTTGTTTTAACGAATTTAAAAAGTAAAATATATATAATTTTACATAAAATAATACATATTAAAGAGGTTTTATGGAGTGTTCGTATTTTGGAAAGTGTGGCAGTTGTACGCTTTATACAATGGACTATAACGCGCAGTGTGCGCATAAACAAGAGGTTATGCGTACGCTATTTGCACCTTTACATGTAAAAGAGTTTGACTTCTTTGCATCACCCTCAGAACACTACCGTGGACGCTCTGAATTTCGCATTTGGAAAGAGGGCGATACGATCAGTTATGCTATGGGCGCTGTCGATAAAAAAGGTGCTGTGTGTATTGATGTCTGTCCTAAAGTTGAGATGAAAATTTACACTTTGATGCCCAAGCTTTTAAAGCAAATCGAAAGTTCACCATTACTTCGTGAAAAGCTTTTTGCCATAGAATTTTTGGCCTCCTCTGAACATCTTTTAGTGACTCTTATTTATCACAAGCCTTTACATGTAGAATGGGACAATGAAGCTAAAATGCTTGAGCAAATGTTTGGCATTTTTGTCATTGGCAGAAGCCGTGGCATCAAGCGTGTACTGACGCAAGATTTTGTAGAAGATCGTTTTGATATTGCCAGTAAAACTTATCGTTACCACATTATTGAAGGAGGCTTTTCCCAACCCAATCGTTTGATGAATCAAAAGATGATTAGCTGGGTTTTAAGCCATCTTGAAAACTGTGAAGATTTGTTAGAGCTTTACTGCGGTTATGGCAATTTTACCATTCCAATGGCTGAAAACTTCAAAAAGGTTTTAGCTACTGAGATTTCTAAGACGTCTATTGCCTCAGCACTTCAAAACTGCAAGTTAAACGATACTCATAACATCACTTTTTTACGCATGAGTGCTGAAGAACTAACCTCTGCTTTAAAAAAAGAGCGTGAATATAACCGCTTAAAGGGCATTAACCTTGATGATTACACTTTTTCGCATGTCTTTGTTGACCCGCCACGTTCTGGCATGGATGAAGCAAGCTTGGCGTTTATCTCTCAGTTTGAGAATATCATCTACATTTCGTGCAACCCAGAGACGCTCAAGCGAGATTTGGAAATGCTTACATGTAACTATACCATAGAGCATTTTGCATTGTTTGATCAGTTTCCAAATACCGAACATTTGGAGTCTGGCGTCATTTTAAAACGAATCTAACCCTTTTACATGTAAAGGGTTAGATTTTAAATTGATTGAGATTAGAAGAGAGCTCATTGGCTTGATTTAACAAATTTTTTGATGCACTACTTAGTTCTTGAATATTTGTGCTATTTTGCAATGAAACATCATACATGTGTGCAACATTTTGTAAAATTGTTGCTGTGTCATTAGATAGTTTTTGAGTGACACTTGACATATTTGATGACGCGATGGACGCTTGTTTCATAACCGTTTCTGTTGTGCTAATTTGTGTTTGGGCTGTTTCTGAATGGTTGACGATTTTTTCGATAAATGCGTAATTGTCATTCATTTGACCACTCGCATCAATGATATTCTGTACGATAACGCTAATCGTGGTATTAATCTCTGCAAGGCTTTTTTGTGTTCGCTCTGCAAGATTGCGAACTTCATCTGCAACAACTGCAAATCCACGTCCATGTTCTCCTGCGCGTGCTGCTTCAATCGCAGCGTTAAGCGCTAATAAATTGGTCTGATCAGCAATATCAGAAATAACAGTCAAAACACTTTTAACTTGATTAGCGTCAGCACTGAGTTGATTCAGTCTTTGAACCGTTACAGACTCAACCTCAGAAGCTTTTTGAATATCATCTGCCAACTGTTTAATCTCTTTCGTCGTATCATTAAGTGTCTGTGAGGCTTCAAAAATATCGCTACTCGTCTCTTTTGCACTCAGGGTTGACTGCTCTAACTCACCTTTCATTACATCACTTAAACATTTAGTTGTTTGAACAAATTTTAGTTCATTGTCAATGCGTTGTTGAAGTGTTTGGGCAATGCTTGCAAAGTGATCGGCCATTATGCTGCTCTCGTAAGAAGCTTTTGTAGCAGCGATAATTGTCTGATGAATTTTTTCAATAAATTTATTGATATTACCAGAAAGCTCTGCAATTTCATCGCGTGATTGGATGGTAATACGTTTGGTTAAATCACCGCTTCCAAGGGCAAGGTCGAGCGTAATAGCTGAAAGTGCGTCGATAGAACGTGAAATGCTCAATGTCATAATGCGCGTAAAAATAAAAAAGAAAACCATTCCTAAAAGAGAACCCGATACCAAAATGATGCGATTGGTGCCTTCTAACAAAAGAGCAACTAAAACAGTATTTCCCATAAATCCAAAGAGCGTTGCAAGTGCTAAAATCCAACCTTTTGTTTTAATACTAATGGCATTGAGAAACATTATTTTCCTTAGTGTTTAGATGTGAGATGGCTAGATTATAGCACAGGATAAACGACATTGACATGACATATATCAAGGTCATTTGACAATATTATACATCAGGGATAATCACGACAAAAGCTAGGAAGTGCTACACTTTTAGCTTAAATTTTTTAAAGGAGCAATAATGGAATGCGACATTTCAAATATTAGCATGCCTGGTGATGCAGGCATTAAAGACATTTTTTCGATGTGTAAGAGTATTGCCATTATTGGTTTATCTCCTGATCCAACCAAAGATAGCCATAGAGTGGCACGCTACTTGCAAAATCATGGGTTTAAAATCTATCCGATCTACCCCAAAGAAGAGATCATTTTGGGTGAAAAAGTTTACCGAAGTCTTTTAGACATTCCCGAAAAGATTGATATGGTAAATATGTTTCGCAAACCGGAAATTGCGAACAGTCTGATCGAAGAGATTTTAAAAAAAGGTGACGTGAAAGTCTTTTGGTTACAACTGGGCATCATCAATAATCAAGCTTGTGTAAAAGCACAGGAACACGGCATAAAAGCTGTACAAAATCGATGCACCAAAGTAGAATATGAAAGGTTAATGAAATAATGATAGCTCTTAGTGAAATAATAAAAGCAAAACGACAATTAGGCAATATCGTCACAAAAACACCTTGTTCTTTGGCACCTCATTTAAGCGAAGAGGTGGGCGCACAAGTCTTTCTAAAAAAAGAAAATCTCCAAATTACAGGGGCTTATAAACTTAGAGGTGCATACAATAAAATTGCCTCTTTAACCAAAGAAGAGCGTGCAAAAGGCGTTATTGCAGCAAGTGCTGGCAATCATGCCCAAGGTGTCGCATACTCCGCTCGTAGCTTTGGCATCAATGCTACCATCATTATGCCTGAAGCAACACCTCTTTTAAAAGTTACCGGCACAAAAGCGCTTGGGGCTGAAGTCATTTTGAGTGGTGATAATTACGATGAAGCGTATGCTTATGCGCTCACTTATGCCAAAGAGCATGGATTGACGTTTATTCATCCTTTTGAAGATGATGTTGTCATTGCAGGACAGGGAACGGTTGCGCTAGAAATGATTGACGAGATCAATGATCTTGACATTGTGGTTGTTCCCATCGGTGGAGGAGGGCTTATCAGTGGTATGGCTTCAGCTATCAAGCAGATAGACCCAAAAATTAGAGTCATTGGTGTTAATGCTTCGGGTGCGCCTGCGATGTATGAGTCTTTTTATGCCAAAAAAGCGATCAATTCCAAAAGTGTTCGCACCATCGCAGATGGTATAGCAGTTCGAGATGTAAGTGAATCAAACCTTGCTCACATTTTAGAGTGTGTCGATGAAGTCGTTACGGTTGATGATGAAGAGATCGCTGCGGCTATTTTGTTCCTCTTGGAGCGTCAAAAACTCGTAGTTGAAGGCGGCGGAGCGGCAAGTGTTGCAGCCATTATGCATCAAAAATTTGCCTACGATAAAAATATGAAAATAGGGGCAGTTTTGAGTGGCGGAAACATCGATGTTCAAATGCTTTCTATCATTATCGAAAAAGGTCTTATCAAGTCACATCGTAAAATGAAGTTGGTCATTACACTCATCGACAAACCAGGATCACTGATGCGTCTGACAGATCTGTTTAAAAATGCCAATGCCAACATCATTCAAATTGATTATGACCGTTTTTCAACGAAACTTTCGTATGGCGATGCGCAAATTACCATTATGCTTGAAACCAAAGGTATTGAACATCAAGAATCAATCCGTGGACTTTTGAAAGAAGCAGGGTATCCGTTTACAGAAGAGGTTTAGAAGAAGAAAGTGAGGTTTTAAGCCTCACTTTTTAATCAAGTTGTTCGTAAGCTTCCAAAAGGCTTTCACGAAGCGCGTCTGCAAGTGCTTCTCCATCCACACAGTACTCTTTAAGAAAATCATCTAAATGACTCAAGAGTTCAAAAAGATCGGCTTCGATCTCTTTAGAACTCTTCTTCTTAGCCATCATGGTTTCAAAAAAGACCAATTTACGTATAAAGTTTGAAAGAAGCTCAAGTGCTTCTTCTTCATTTTTCCCCTCTAAAAGTTTAAAAGGGCGTTCGGCTGATGTTTTAGAACTATCAAGACTGTGTTTGATTTCACGCACATTCTCTTGGATAATGGCTGAAAATTTGGCATAGCGTTCGTATGAATCTGCATCTGCAAACGTGTCAAGTTTACTTGTCAATTTACCTATCTGCTTAACCAAAACGAACGCAACCATCGCAACTATCATCAAAACCGGAATCAATTGCTCCATTTCTTATCCTTACATGTAAAACAAAATCAGTGCGATAAGATTTGCTCCAAAAAGAGTTTAAGACGATCAGACTCAGGATTTTGGAAAAACTCTTCAGGTGTATTTTCTTCGACAATTTGCCCTGCATCCATAAAGATAATCCTGTCGGCTACCTTTTTTGCAAAGCCCATTTCGTGGGTAACACACACCATCGTTTTATCTTCGCGTGCTAATTCTATCATAACATCCAAAACTTCAGCAACCATTTCAGGATCAAGTGCAGAAGTTGGTTCATCAAAAAGCATGATTTTAGGATTTTTACATAAACTACGTGCTATGGCAACACGTTGTTGTTGTCCACCAGAGAGTTGATTTGGGTATTTGTGTGCTTGATTGGCAATGCCTACACGCTCCAAATATTTCATTGCCATAGCTTCAGCCTCTTTGCGTGGCATTTTTCTAACCCAAACTGGGGCAAGCGTAAGATTATCTAAAATTGTTAAGTGTGGGAAGAGGTTAAAGTGTTGAAACACCATTGCAACTTCTTCTCGAATCGCTTTGATCTTTTTAACATCATTAACAAGCTCGATGCCATCAACAATAATCTGTCCCTCTTGAAATTGCTCAAGATAGTTGATACAACGAATGAGGGTTGATTTACCTGAACCTGATGGTCCACAGACAACTATGATCTCACCTTTTTTAATGGTAAGGTTAATATCTTTTAAAACGTGAAAATCCCCGTACCATTTGTTTAAGTTTTTAATTTCTATGATTTCTTTTCTATCTTTCATCTTCTATCCTATCTCAAATTGGTATTAAATCGTTTTTCAAGCTTTTGGCTAAAGTTAGACATGGAATAACAAAAGAACCAAAAGATAAAGGTAACAAACACATAGCCTTCCGTTTCATAGCCCAACCAATACGAATCAGCAGCACTTAAACGCACCATTGCAAGTAAGTCAAATAGTCCAATAATAAGTACGAGCGTGGTATCTTGGAAGAGGGCAATGGAAACACCTACAAGGTTAGGAATAGCCACTTTTAACGCTTGAGGCAAAATAACCAAAAACATTTTTTGCCAGTAAGAAAGCCCAATAGCATCGGCCGCTTCATATTGACCTTTAGGAATGGACTGAAGACCACCACGTATATTTTCAGCGATATAGGCCGATTCAAACATAGCAATACCAATGAGTGCGCGAAGCAGTTTATCGAAGCTCATACCCTCAGGAAAGAAGAGGGGCAAAATAATAGATGACATAAAAAGAATGGTAATCAATGGTACACCTCGAATAAATTCGATGTAAGTGACACTGATGCTTTTAATAATAGGTAAATGTGATGCACGTCCAAGGGCTAAAATAACACCAAGAGGAAAGGCAGCAGCTATACCAACGGCTGCGACCATAATGGTAAGCATCAAGCCACCCCATTTATCGGTAGGCACAGCTTCCATGCCAAAGAATCCACCGTGTACTAAGAAAAAGCCAACAATAAAATAAAGATGCGCTAAGACAAGCTTAATCGATGGACTTTTTAAGTACTTAAAAGATGCTGCTAAAACAAAGAAAAGCCCATAAATAGTATTGACTCTCCATCGAAGTTCAGAAGGGTAAAAACCATACATAAACATATCGATCTTCATGCGAATAAAAACCCAACATGCTCCTCCGCTGACGCAATCTTCACGCGTAGTACCTGCAAAATTAGCATTAATGTATGCCCATTTAATAAAAGGAGGAATGACCCAAAAAAGAATCATTACACCAAGAAAAGTGAGTGCAACATTCAATGGCGATGAAAAAAGATTTTCACGCACCCAATGTGTTGCTCCTTTTGTACTTGAAGGAGCTTTTCGTTCTTGTTTTTTTTCATATATTGCCATATTAACGCTCCTGAATCTTCATTTTATGGTTAAACCAGTTGAGTATGGCAGAGACAACCAAACTGATGATGAGATAAACGAGCATCGTCATCGAAATAATCTCAATGGCTTGTCCTACTTGGTTAAGTGAAGTACCCGCAAAGACTGTAACAATCTCAGGATACCCAACAGCAGTTGCAAGTGAGGAGTTCTTAATTAGATTGAGATATTGATTAATAATTGGAGGAATCGCGATACGTATAGCTTGTGGCAAAACAACAAGCTTCAACGATTGATAAGGGCTAAAACCCATAGAAGCTGCCGCTTCTTTTTGTCCATGACTCACGGCTTCAATACCTGAACGTACCGCTTCAGCAATAAACGTAGCCGTATAAATAGTAAGCGCAAAAGTTAGCGCTAGAAATTCAGGCGAGAGTGTTTTTCCCCCTTTAAAGTTAAACCCGCGAAGTTCTGGAAAACTAAAATCAAGATGAGCTCCGCTGACAAAATAAGCTACTATTGGGAAAAGAATGAACATTCCTAGAGCATAAGGGAGTACTAAAAAATCGTCTCCGGTTGTTTCTTTGCGTTTATTTGCCCATGAGTTAAGCGCAATCGCACCAAATAACGCACAAAGCAAACTTGCAAGTATTGCAAAAAAGGTTGTATTGTAGTCAGGAAGCGGGAAGTAAAGACCTCGATTATTAATAAAGATGATTTCAAAAAAGCTATAACTCTGCTTGGGACTTGGCATGGCGCGCAGTACGACGTTGTACCAAAAGAGTATTTGAAGAAGAAGTGGAATATTTCTAAAAAAGTCGATATATGCTTTTGCCAACTTTGCGATAAGCCAGTTTTTTGAAAGCCTTAAAATACCAATAATAAGTCCTACTATCGTAGCACAAATAATACCAACAAATGCAATAATAAGAGTATTAAGCAATCCAACAATGAAAACGCGCCCATGCGTATCTTCTTCAGTGTAGGAAATAGGGGATTGATCAATACCAAATCCTGATGTACCATTCAAAAAGCCAAAGCCTGTTTGAATGCCTCTTTGTTCTATATTGGCGACAGTGTTGGTGCCAATATACCACAAAAAAGCAACCAAGCCAATAACTGTCAATAATTGGAAAAGAATTCCTCGAATCTTTTGATTTCTCAAAAGTGCTAACATACGTGTCCTTTATACGTTAAGATTGAGGGCAGATAATCCTACCCTCAGTGTTTTACTGTTTCTTAAATTATTTACTATCTAAAAGGAGGAGCGTATTGTAAGCCACCTTGGTTCCAAAGAGCGTTATAACCTCTTTTAATTTTAAGAGGAGACTCTTGTCCAACTGTTTTTTCAAATGATTCACCGTAGTTACCAACTTGCTTGATAATGTTATAAGCAAAATCTTTTTTCAGACCTAAGTTTTCACCCATTTGACCTTCAACACCTAAAAGACGTTTGATGTCTGGATTATCAGATTTAAGCATTGCATCAACATTTTTACTTGTTACACCTGATTCTTCAGCTGTTAGCATTGCATAAGATGTCCATCTAACGATGTCAAACCATTTACCATCGCCTTTACGTACCACTGAACCTAATGGCTCTTTAGAGATAACTTCTGGAAGAACAATAGACTCATCAGGTTTTAAAAGTTTAATTCTCAAACCGTAAAGTTGTGATTGATCAGAGGTAAGTACATCACATCTTCCACTCTCATAACCTTTTAAAACTTGGTCATTAGTATCATAAGAGACGAGTTTGTATTTCATTTTGTTTGTTCTAAAGTAGTCAGCTACATTTAGCTCAGTAGTAGTTCCTGTTTGAAGACAAATAGAAGCACCATCAAGTTCTTTTGCACTTTTAACACCTAGCTTTTTGTTAACCATAAAGCCTTGACCATCATAATACGTTACACCTGTAAAGTTAAGACCTAAAGAAGTATCTCTTGTTTCTGTCCACGTTGTATTGCGTGAGAGCATATCGATCTCACCTGATTGAAGTGCTGTAAGTCTCTCTTTTGCGTTAAGAGCAATATATTTAACTTTCTTAGCATCACCAAAAATAGCAGCAGCAACTGCACGACATTGATCAACATCGATACCTTTATAAATACCATCACTACCTACTTCAGAAAATCCTGGTAAGCCACCATCAACACCACACTTAACAAAACCTTGTTTTTGTACTTCGCTGAGTGTATCAGCACTTAGTGTTGAGCCTAAGCTCAAAACAGCAATTGTTGCTAAAGAGATTTTAGCGAATTTAGAACGTAACATCATTATCTTCCTTTCTAAGTTGATATGCATAGAATTCTAACACTAAATTTCCAATTTTGGCGAAAAAATTGCCTATTTATTAATCAACATGCTCATGTGTGTAAAATCTCTATATTTTTCGGCAATATTCCATTTTTGCATAGTAATTGGTTATTTTTTAATCACCTACTAGATTGACAATTATTTTTTATTTTTTGTATAGTACAGCGTTATTTTTTTAAATATATAAAGCTTGAAACTCCCTATTATAGGAGGTTTTATTTTTTAACTTTGAGAGGTACACTGAAAGACTTTATGTTTTTTTATTGCTACTATGCAGAGATCAAGATTAATGAACTGCATAAATATCAAAAATAAATCACTTTATATGATTAATAAATAATCAAATTTACCAAGGAGTTTCCCTTTGTTGTCATTCAAAGATAAATGTATTATCCTGCCAAAGTGGCTTAGAAATAAAGCGATGCTCAGTGCTATTGAAACAGCATTTGAGGGAATTGCACAGACGCGTAAGCGCATTATGATTGAATGGGCGAATGAAATATGGCGCGAAGTGGAGAATACAACAATTCTTCTAGAGCAAGAAGAGAATGATGTCATCTCAATATTAAAAGAGCAAGAGAAACTAAGTGAATCAATCTTGGAGTATTATGTTTTAAACAGTGCTAAAAAAATGCTCTTTAGCTCAAGCAATCGTTTACTGAAAGAATACCGATACGATGAAAGCGCCTTTTGTGAAGCTATTGACTCTGTTTTTCTTAGCTCAACACAGCTCTTTTTTGGACCCTATGTTGATGATGACACACTTACATTTAAGCCTAAAGCTTCGTCTTTTCACGATCGTGTAACACTTGCATTTATCAAAAATTATAAGGTAAGAGATGAAAATTTTGTTTTGATTGCACGTGTTTCAAACGACACTCTAAGTGATCTTATTCAGCGGGAAGCAGGGCATATTTTCAAAGAATCGGGCGACAACTATCTTTTCATGACAGAGCCTTATTTTAATAAAAATATTAAATTAGGCACAGCTCTTTCTCGCTCGCGGTTTGAAGATAACACGTTTAGCTTTGGTGAAAACCTTAAAGAAGGTGTCCATACAGAACAGGGTATTATTTCTATTAAACAACATACAGAATTTGAAATTGTCTTTAATGATCCAGCAACGGGATTATTACACCTAGGCGTTGCCAATACAATCAAAAAAGGCACCAATCTTTTCTGTGCCTATCCTGGTTATCCTGATTATCGAGGTATTCCTGTTATTGGAAAAGGTATCACTTTCAGTTTGCCTTATAGTTTAGATAAATGGGGTATGATGTGTGAAGGTGACCTTTTAGAAGTCTATGACATCATGCAATTTCGCCACAAGATTTACGCAAAAATGGCGCTTTTAATTGGTATTCTCATTCCTAGCAGTTATCTTTTAGTCTCCACCTTCCTACCATTTTTGAGCCGTTTTGAAGAAGTAAGTGTTATTACAGTGGCCTCATTATTTATGATCCTAGGAACAATGGGAAATGAATTATCTGACTTTTTTAGTAAATATGCCTCCTTACGTGTGCTGTTGCAAGGCTTTGTTGAAGGTGATGGCGATATTACAAAGCGAGCAGATCTCACAAAATTTAATAAAGATGAGAACAGACGTACCGCTATCTGGATCAATAGTGTCATCGATATCTTTGATACAATTCTAAAGAAGACAAAAACATCACTTCTTAACCTACTCAATCTTAATCAACACCTTACAAACACCATCGTAGTCACGGGCAAAAAAATTGAACAGATTGGTGTGAGTATTCAAAATATCGTTTCACACATACAAACGCAAAACAACTCCATACAAAACTCGGTTAATAAAGCTGATGCAATGAGTCACAAAATTGCTCAAACACAAACACAAGTAGCAGCAAGCCTTGGCAATGTAGAGTCTTCCATCAGCAATATTAAATCAATTGCAGGAGAGACAACACAAATTATCTTTACATTAGAGCAAAATGTAGCCGAAGTTTCATCGATGATAGAAACGATCAAAGATATCACCGATAAAACCAATCTTCTCTCTTTAAATGCAGCAGTTGAAGCAAGCCGCGCAGGTGAGCAAGGACGCGGTTTTGCTGTTGTTGCAGAAGAAGTGCGAAAGCTTGCAGATATGACCGATAAAGCAACCGTACGTATTGAAACTATCGTCCATAGCATCAATGAAAATGTCAATGAAGCACTTTCCAGTATGCAAAACGTCAATAATACAGTTGATAAAGGCATAGAAATTTCAACCCAATCCCTTCATAGTATTGATGCAATTTTATTAGATCAAAAAGAGGTCATTTTAGAGATGAAAGATGATGTCTATAAAATTTATGAAGATTCAAAAAATACAATGTCACATGCCAATGCTATCAGCAGTGAAGTTCGTGAACTTACACATCTAAATCATCAAGTTAAAACCATTTCAGATAGTGTGACACATCATGTTAATTCACTCAGTAAAACTGTAGGGCAGTTTAAAACTTCATGAAAGCTCATATTCCTTCAATTGTCTTTAAAGCCAATATCATTATAATAAGACAAAATTCAATTAAGGGTCGTTTATGAGTTCTTGGACGCGTGCATCATGGAGAGAAAAACCAATTAAGCAACAACCATTGTATACTAATCAAGAAATGCTGAAAAGTGTTGAGCAAGAACTAAGTAAATATCCTCCGCTTGTCTTTGCGGGTGAAGTAAGACAACTTAAAGCTTCTTTGGCTGACGTTGTAGCAGGTAAAGCTTTCTTGCTTCAAGGTGGAGATTGTGCTGAGAGTTTTGCAGAGTTTAATGCTGTCAACATTCGCGATATGTTCAAAGTTATGCTTCAAATGGCTGTTGTTTTAACCTTTGCTGGAGGTTGTCCTATCGTTAAAGTAGGGCGTCTTGCAGGTCAGTTTGCCAAACCACGTTCATCTGATTATGAAGAGATGGATGGCGTTTCACTTCCAAGTTACCGTGGTGACATCATTAATGACATCGAATTTACCGAAGATTCACGTGTTCCAAACCCAAAACGTATGCTTAAAGCCTACAACCAATCAGCCGCAACAATGAACCTTCTACGCGCATTTTCACGCGGTGGTTTGGCTGACCTTCACCAAGTCCATAAATGGACACTAGGCTTTGTTTCTGAGAGTCCTTTAGGTGAGCGTTACCAACATCTTTGTGACCGTATCTCTGAAACATTGGCGTTTATGGAAGCGTGTGGCATCACTTCTTCTAACACACCAAATATCAACGAAACGGTCGTTTATACTTCACATGAAGCGTTACTCTTAAATTACGAAGAGGCGCTTACGCGTCAAGATAGCCTTACAAATGACTGGTACGACTGTTCGGCACACATGCTCTGGATCGGAGATCGCACACGTGATGTTGATGATGCGCATGTTGAGTTCCTTAGAGGTGTAAAAAATCCTATCGGCATTAAAGCAGGACCTACCATGACGGCTGAGAGTTTAATGAAGCTTATCAACAAACTCAACCCTGAAAATGAACCAGGACGTCTCAATATTATTGTGAGAATGGGTGCAGACAAAATCGAAAAAGAGTTCCCAAAACTTGTACGTGCTGTCAAAGAAGCAGGCGCAGAGGTTCTTTGGAGTATTGACCCAATGCATGGCAATACCATTAAAGCATCCAATAACTACAAAACACGCTCATTTGATGAAGTATTACGTGAAGTCAAAGGCTTCTTTAAAGTTCATGAAGAAGAGGGCACTTTCCCTGGTGGCGTTCACTTAGAAATGACAGGTCAAGATGTTACTGAGTGCATCGGTGGCGCACAAGATATTACCGAAGAAAAACTAGCACACCGCTATCATACACAGTGTGATCCTCGCCTCAACGCTAACCAAGCTTTAGAGCTTGCTTTCCTCATCGCAGACTCGCTTAAAGCAGCACGTCAAAGATTTCTAGCACACTAAAAACTTCTTTGCATGTAAAGGTTAATAAAACCTTTACATGCAAACTTATCTTCCACACAACCAATCGCTCTTAGAATATGGATATTGCTTTTTAAACTCTTCCTCATCAAAATCAAACCGATAATTTTCCATATATGCTTTAACTAATTGATACGCATCGTTAATCTCTTGAAACTTTGCTGTATCACCATTGGGTGAGTCTGGGTGAAACTCTTTTGAAAGAGCAAGGTAGAGTTTATGAAGGGTTTTTTTATCGGTTTTGGCGACAACGCCCAAGGTTGAGAGTGCTTTTTCAAAATCATTATACTCTAAACCTTGAATCATGGTCTTTCCTTATTTTACAACTTTTTTAAGCGATGCTTTCGAGCTTTTCTTTTATGAAGCCATATATAAATCACCGCAGTAATTACAATAAAAATAACCACCGCAATGGTTATAGTATGCAAATGCTCATTAAGTAGCGCCTCATTTTGACCGAAAAAATAGCCTAAAAAGGTCAAAATACTCACCCAAATTCCAGCACCAAAGCCAGTGTAAAAACAAAAAAGCCCTAGATTCATTCGAGCCAAGCCTGCGGGCAAAGAGATGTAATGGCGGATGACGGGAATCAATCTTCCGGTAAAAGTTGAGAATGAGCCATGTGTTTTAAAAAAAAGTTCTACTTTTTCCAAGGTTTCAGGTGTAAAAAAGACGTAATGCCCGTACTTTAAAATGAGTTTTCGCCCAAGCTTTACAGCTAAAAAGTAGTTAATGAGTGCTCCAGCAATACTGCCTAAAATACCAAGCAAAATGACAATCCATAATGTCATCTCACCTTTGGCACACAAATACCCAGCAGGTATCATGACTACTTCGCTTGGAAGCGGAAAAATGCTACTTTCAATCAGCATCATAAAAAAGATACCCAAATAACCTAAAGCGCCAACAGTTTGAACAATCCAATCAATAATAACGTGCATTCTAGTCCTAATTTAAGATTTTAACTCAATGGTGCTATCACTGCACCATGATGCTAAATTTTTATCGTGGGTGATGAGCAAAATGCCCACTTGGTCTAAAAACTGCATCAAAAGTTGCATGACATGTAAGCCTGTGATGTTATCGAGTGCAGAAGTGGGTTCATCGGCTAAAAGAAGTGAGGGTTTCATCAACAAAGCCCTTAA
Organism: Sulfurospirillum oryzae; assembly: GCF_025770725.1. Classification (NCBI taxonomy): domain Bacteria; kingdom Pseudomonadati; phylum Campylobacterota; class Epsilonproteobacteria; order Campylobacterales; family Sulfurospirillaceae; genus Sulfurospirillum; species Sulfurospirillum oryzae. The sequence goes on from NZ_JANZKZ010000002.1 coordinate 402,699, forward strand.
AATAGAACACCTTTGAAGCTGACCACCGCTGAGTTGATGTGGCTTTTGTGTCAGGACATCTGTATCAAGATCGAGGGAATGACAGAGTTGGCGTAAATCATGCAAAGGGGCAACATCACTGATTTGATTGATGATCGTGTAGGTCGGATGAAACGACGTATAAGGGTCTTGGAAAATTTGCGAGAGTTTTGAAGCGGTGATAGTACCGCTTTTGGCTTTCAGATTTCCTGCAATCAACTCAAAAAGTGTACTTTTTCCACTACCACTCTCACCCAAGATGGAAACAACTTCTCCCACCTTTACATGTAAAGAGAAATTGTCGTATAAAAGCTTGGAATTGGGGTAAGCGAAGCTTAGGTTTTCAATGCGTAAAACCTCTTGGCTCATGCGCGAATCTGCCCTTTACCATAGACTTTAAACTTGTAGGTTGTAAGGTCATTGATGCCCATAGGTCCACGGGCATGAAGCTTGTTGGTACTGATGCCTACTTCTGCGCCAAAACCAAATTCACCACCATCGGTAAAGCGTGTAGAAGCGTTCGCATAAACACAGGCTGCGTCAACTTCGTTTAAAAAACACTCAACCATACTGTAGTTTTCACTCAAAATGGCTTCGGAATGAGAAGATCCAAACTCGGCAATATGCGCAATGGCTTCATCCATATTCTCAACAATCTTGATGTTAAGGGCGTTACAAAGATGTTCTGTATGGTAATCTTCATCGCTTGCAAGCGTTACATGTAAAAGTCTTTGCGTTTTCTCGCACCCCTTAATCTGCGCACCGGTAAGTTCAAGCGCCTCTTTCATGCGAGGTAAAAAGCTTTTTGCAATTGCTTCATGCACCAAAAGCGTTTCGAGTGAATTACACGCACTTGGACGTTGGCATTTGGCATTCAGTACAATCTCAATAGCTTGCTCTAAATTTGCCTCTTTGTCCACATACGTATGGCAAACACCTTTGTCGTGTTTGACCACAGGAACGGTAGCATTTTCACTGACAAAGCGAATGAGCGCTTCACCACCACGAGGAATGATGAGATCAACGAATTTGTCCATCTTAATGAGTTTTGCAACACCTTCGCGACTGGCATCGGGTAGAAGTGAGATAATCTCTCTTGGAAGGTGGAATTTTTCCAAAACATCTTGCAAAAGTGAAGCGATGATAGCATTGCTGTAAAACGCCTCTTTACCACCTTTAAGCACGCAGGCATTGCCACTTTTAAAGCAGAGTGCAGCGGTGTCACTGGTGACATTAGGACGACTTTCATAGATGATACCCACCACACCAATAGGAATACTGACTTTTTCGATTCTGATGCCACTAGGAACAACCCAGCCCTCAAGTACACGACCGACTGGCTCTTTAAGCGCTGCGATTTCGCGGATCGCTTTTGCCATTTCAGCAATTCTTTTGGTATTGAGTAAAAGCCTATCAACAAGAGCGGAGCTTAGATTATTTTTCTTTGCTTCTTCTAAATCTTTTTCGTTTTCCGTTATGATGATGTCACTGTGTGCTTCCAAAGCATCTGCCATGTGCGCCAAAACATCTATTTTTGTTTTGGGATCAAGCGTCGCAATAATACGACTAGCAGATTTGGCACGTTTGAGAAAAGTTTGCACGTTTCTTCCCTTAGAATGGTATTTAATAGAGATTTTACCACTTTTGTATTTAATATGCCATAAGTATGTTTGGAGTATAATAATTAGCATTAGAAGAGAATAATACAAGGACATAAAATGCAACAGATTTACGACTTAGTCATTATTGGCGGTGGACCTGGTGGTATTGGTGCAGCAGTTGAAGCTAAGGTACTGGGCATCCAACATATTATGATGATCGAAAAAGGCGAAAACCATTCCCAAACGATCCGTAAATTTTACAAAGATAATAAACGCGTTGATAAAAACTACAAAGGTCAAGAGATCGAGCTTAAAGGATCTATTGATTTTCGTGATGGAACCAAAGAGAGCACATTAAACTATTTTGACTCGCTTCTCGATAAAGGTGAAATTGACTCAGCATTTAACAGCGAAGTAGAGAGCATTACCAAGGAAGAGGGTGAATTTCACATCGTAACAACCAAAGCAGGTTATAGGGCAAAACATGTCATTGTCGCTATTGGCACAATGGGCAAGCCCAATAAACCCGATTATACACTCCCCATTTCACTCAAAGATCGCATCAACTTTAACTTAGACAAGTGTTCTCAAGGCGAAAAGCTTCTTATCGTCGGTGGCGGAAATTCAGCCATTGAATATGCGATTGAGCTTTCTAAAACCAACAATGTTACGGTCAACTACCGCCGTGACACCTTTAGCAGACTCAATGAGATCAACCTAAAAATGATTCACGAATACAATGGTCAAGAAAAACTTCGTCTGCGCCTTGGTATGGACATTGTTTCAATCGAAAATGAAAATGGCTTGGTAAAAGTCAATTTTACCGATGGCTATTATACGATTTACGATCGTGTTGTTTATGCCATTGGTGGTACAACACCGGTTGATTTTCTCAGAAAATGCGGTATTTCCATGGATAGCGAGGGGAAACCAGAGTTTGATGAGAATTTTGAGACCAAAACAAAAGGGCTATATTTAGCAGGTGATATTGCCGTAAAAAGTGGTGGAAGTATCGCTATTGCCCTTAATCATGCATATCACATAGTGTCACATATCTTAAATTCAAAATAATTAAGGCATTTCAGTAATGGCAAAAATTGCTCTCTCTTCTTCGCAGATTTTAAATATTGCACTTGGTATGGTTATCGTTGTAGGGGGCTTTACCACCTATCAATACGGAAATTTTGGTGGAGTCTCTTTTGATGAACTAGGCGAAAAATACATCAGTAAAAGTGATGTCAAATTCAGTGATTTACCACTGGGTATGCAAAAGCGTTATATTGATAAAGAAGCTACCATTGAGCAGAGTAAAGAGGGCAATTTACTGGAAGATGAGTACCTTGACGAGCAAGGCAAGCCAATTCCAGAATCAGAGATTACCAAGCAAGATTACAAACGGATGATCAACAAACTTCAAAAGACACTTCTCTTCCTACAACACGATAATCTTTTGATGGCAAATGAAAAAAATGAACTTTCCAAAAAGCTTGAAGAAGAACAGAGCGATCTTGAGGAACAACGCAATCAATGGACCAACAAAAACACTGAACGTCTCAATGAAGCTGAACAACAGCATTATCGAAACATTAGCGATCTGACGATGAAAATCAATGAACTTCAAAAAGAAAATGTTGTTATTTCACAAAAAGCCAACATCGAAGCCAATACCTTAAGAGGGCAAATTGAAGAGTTAAAAGCTAAAGCTGTTGAAGATGAAGAGAAAAAACATGTAGCCATCAAAAAAGCACGTGAAGAAGAACAGGCAAAACTAGGCGACTACAAAGAGAAAATCAAGCTCTTAAATGACCAAATATCACTTCTTAATGAGCAGATCAATACCAACAACGAAACAGCAAAAAATGCCTTTGCTCGCAAACAAGAAGAGATTAACAAACTTAAAGATGAGATTGTGTTAGGTGCAAAAGAGAAAAATGAACTTATGAACAAACAGACTCAAACACTCCTTGCTTCGGATCAAAAGCATAAAGAAGAGATAGCCCAATATGCTAAAACGACGGAACAACTCAAAGTCGATACCGAAAAGTTAATTGCTAAAAATCGCCAAGATATGGCAGCTCAAGAGGAAGATCATCTTAAAAAGATGGCACTTCAAGAAGAGAAAATCAAAGGGTTAAATAACGAAATAGCAAGCTCTAAAAAGCATATTGATGCGTTGATGCTTGAAAACGAAAAAGACTTTAATAAATTCAGAACGTATCTTGAAGATGAGAAAAAACTCAATAAAGAATTAACCGCAGCCAATAAAAAATTGGAAGAAAATGCTCAAAATATTGAAAAAAATCTCAATGCTTCGATCTTAAAACTTAATGAGGAGATCGCAAAAAGAGAGATTACGATTAAAGAATTGAGCAATAAAATCGTGGCTTTAAATAACGAGAAACTCAACTTTGATGCTGAAGTTAAAAAACGCGTGGATGAAAATGACAAAATCCATAATAAAAACTACAAAGTTTTCAATGAAAAAATTGCTCATTTTGATGCCTCTAAAAAAGAGTTGGTTGACAAGCTTGATCAACAGCTTAACGAATACAAAGCAACGGTTAAAGAAAACAGTGATCGTATGCAATTTCACGTCAATGAGCTTACAGCATCCAATAACGATCTAAAGCTCAAATACGATGAAAAAGATAAAGAGCTTCAAACGTTAAAAACTCAGATCATCGCTTCCAAAACAGAAAGTCAAAAAGCTAAAGAAAGTGATGAAAAAAAGCTAGGAGAACTTCGTGCTACTTTGGATGAGCTAAAAGCAAGTAGCAAGGCAAAAGAGGGCGATTATAGTGCTAAAATTCAATTACTTCAAGCAGATATAAAAGAAAAAGAGACAGCCATTGTCAGCAATAGAAAAGATGAAACACTCAAAATTGCTGCTTTGGAAAAAGAGATCAAAAGTAAAGCACTCGAAATCCAATCCATTCGTGATGAAAATGCACGTAATGAGACCTCCATCAAAACCTTACAAGTCAAGCTAAAAGATGCGGAAGACAACGCAACCAAAGCAACCAATAAAAACGTCGAAGAACTTAGAGCTAAACTTGCTACCATTGAAAAAAATCGTGTAAGTGAAGATTCTAAAATGGTCGCACTCAAAGATGAGCTACGCCGTAGAGAGATTGAGTATTTAGATGCAATTAAAGAGAAAGAAAAAGAACTCAAAGCGAAAGAAGCAACGATTGTTGCAAATAAAGAAGCGACTAAAAAAGTAGAAGCACTGAAAGCTTCAACAGATGAAAATCTTACAAAATTCAAAGAAGAGTTTAAACAAAAAGAGCTTCAACATTTAGCTGAGATTAAAGCACTTCAAGGTGAAATCAAATCTAAAGAGAGTCAGTTGAGTGCTTCAAATAAAGAAGAAACGCTTAAAAGTATCGCTTTAGAAAAGGAGCTCAAAGCAAAAGATGCGCAGCTTTTAGTGGTTAAGGAAGAGATCAAAAAGATTGAAGCACAAAAAGGTGCAAGCGAAGAGAAACTCGCAAAACTCAAAGAGGAATTCAAACAGCAACAACTTCAAAGTATCGAAGCTGCAAAAGCATTACAGGCTGACTTGAAGAGCAAAGAGACCCAGCTAGGTTCAAGTAAAAAAGATGAAACGCTTAAAATTATTTCGCTCGAAAAAGAGTTAAAACAAAAAGAGAGTGTTTTAGCGCAACAGCAAGATGAATATACAAAACGCATTGCATCTAATGAGCAAACTATTAAAACCTTGAATGAAAAGATTAAACTCTTAGAAACAGCGACACCAAAAGCAGTTGTGGCAAAAACTTCAACACCTGCACCAAAAGGGAATAAACCTGTGATGATCGACAAGGTAACCTGCACCGATATGGGAACAGGGGTTAATGCTATCTCTGAAACGTGTAAAAAAGAGGTTCAAACCTTCCTTGCCAAATATGACAGTTCATATTTCTTTGAAGTTGCTCCAATAGTTGACAATGGAGGTTTTGCTTCACTCAAACTGATTAAAAGTAAAAAAGTGGGCGTAGAAGATACAGAGATTGATCGTATTAGTGGACTTGCCAATATTGGTCTTGGAAAAGCAAGAGCAAAAGCCGGTGGAGAACTCGTTGAAAGCTATGTAGGTGAGGGTGCAAAAATCAGCTATGCACTTTCTAATATAGAGCAAGACAAGGCACGAGGCTTCCAGATTAGGGTTTACCACTAAAAATGAACTTATTTCAACCTGAACGAGGCTACCGCTACAACAGCGATACACTTTTACTTTATGATTTTATTAGCTCCTTTCATCCAAAAGGTCAACTCCTTGATGTTGGGTGTGGTTGTGGTATTTTGGGATTGCTACTTAAACGCGATTTTCCAAGCATCACGATGCATCTTTTAGACATTCAAGAACAAAACTGTATGATAGCTCATGCTAATGCAGAGCAAAACCATATCGAGATTGCAAGCTTTACATGTAAAGATTTTTTAGAAACAAAATTCGAGCATAAATTTGACATGATTGTCTCAAATCCACCTTTTTATCACAAAGGTGGCGTTAAAAGCGAGGATGATGCACTTTCACTCAGCCGACATAGTAGCGCACTTCCTTTTGCCGCCTTTGCCTCAAAAGTAACCAAAACACTTTCCAATCGTGGTTATTTTTGCTTTTGCTACGATGCTAAACAGTTAGATCATTTAATGGCAACGCTGCTTGCCAATGGGCTCAATGTTGAAGATCTTTGTTTTGTGTACCCAAAAGAGGAGAAAGAAGCTTCTTTGGTGCTGATTCGTGCGCGCAAAAACTCAAAAACGCTGTGTAAAATTCATCCACCGCTTTTTATCTACACAGGAGAGACATTTAGCCCTCGTGTTCAAGCAATTTTTGAGCGATCCCAAACAAAGAGTCTAACATGGAAAAGCTAATGAAAGAAGAAGGTTATCCATACGCTTTTGATCCAAAAGCATGCCAAAGTTGCTCTGGTAAATGCTGCATAGGAGAGAGTGGATATATCTGGATAACTCAAGAAGAAATAAGTGCTATTGCAGGCAAACTTTCTTTATCAAAAGAGGCGTTTATCAATAACTATTTACTAAAAATTCGCTATCGTTTCACGATTAAAGAAATCGCGTACGAAGGCGGCTATGGTTGCGTCTTTTTTGATATGGAAAAGAAGATGTGTCGTATCTATGACGTACGCCCACAACAGTGCCGTACATTCCCATTTTGGGAGTATTTTAAAGAAAACATTGACGAGGTAGTTACAGAATGTCCCGGTATTATTCGCTTATAGTCGTTCTTTTTTTATTGGTGGGATGTACCACCAAAGAAGTTGTTGTCACCAATGAGACGACAAAAAAGGTTTTTGAAGAAGAAGATAATTTGATCTTGCAAGCATTAGATTACCAACAAAATGGCGATTATGTTAATGCCCGTAAAATTTACCATTCACTTTATGAACAGAGTCAAAAAAAAGTTTACCTCACAGAAGATGCTGGTCTTGCGTTTGTTTTGGGTGATCCAGATGCCAGAGATCTCATTATGCAAGGCATTCGTAAATATCCTGATGAAAAAAACTTTAACCGTTTATTGGTAGGGCAACTTGTTAAAGAGAAGCGTTATGAAGAGGCAGAAAAAGAGATACTTAAACTCATTGAATACGATAAAACTGTACAACATTTAAGTATTGCAGGCAATCTTTATTTGCAAATGAAATCGTATGATTTAGCGCTCAAATATTTTGAAAGTGCCTATAAACAAGAGCAATCGGAAGATCTCTTGCTCAACATTGTCGAACTTCTATACCGCTTTTTAGGTCGTAAAGATGACGCTGTTGCCTACTTGGAAACGTATGCCAATATAGAAGGTTGCGGTGAAAATGCGTGTTTTAAACTGGTTGAAATTTATGGACGTGACCGTAATGTTCAAGGACTCATTGCAACCTATAAAAAACTTTACAAAGAGCGACAAAGCGAAGAGATTGCCAAAAAAATAGTCGAGCTGCTAATGTACATTAAAGATGTCAAAGGTGCAACAACATTTTTGGAGAAAACAGGCTTTAATCAAGATATTTTGCTTCAAATCTATGCGACACAGAAAAAATTTACCGAAGCGTATGCGCTGGCTTCAAAACTCTATGAAGAGAGTAGCAACCTTGATTATCTGGGGAAAATGGCTATTTATGAGTTCGAGCTCAATAAAAACAAACTCTCTCCTGAAATCTTGCAGTCGATCTCTAAAAAATTCGAAGAAGTGACGAGCTTGCTCAAAGACTCGGTTTATATGAATTACTATGGTTATTTATTGATTGACCATGATATTGATATCAAAAAAGGCATTGCATTGGTGCAAGAGGCACTTCGCTTAGAGCCTAATTCGCCTTATTATTTAGACTCTCTTGCATGGGGGCTTTTCAAACAAGGTAAGTGCGACGAAGCCTATGCTATTATGAAGTATTTTGGTGAAAATGTGATTGAAGAAGAAGTAAACGCACATATTGAAGCCATTAAAAAATGTTTGAAAGAGAAGAATCCACAATGATTTTAGATGAAATTATCAAAAAAACGCGTGAAGATTTAGAAAAAAAGAAAAAAGAGTATACGATTGACTGGTTAGGCAGAAGTCTCGCCTTTAACCCTTTCATGCCTCGTGATGTCAAACCTTATCTGAAAGCAACACCCGAAAATCCGTACCGCATTATTGCAGAAGTGAAAAAAGCAAGCCCAAGTAAAGGTATTATCAAAGCTGATTTTGATCCACTTGCTATTGCCAAGGCGTATGAATTAGGAGGAGCAGATGCGATCTCTGTTCTGACAGAGCCTCACTATTTTCAAGGAAATTTAGAGTATTTAACCCAAATTCGTCGCTATGTGCCGACACCTTTGTTACGTAAAGATTTTATTGTTGATGAGTATCAGATACTTGAAGCCCTTGTTTACGGGGCTGATTTTATATTATTGATCGCAAAAGCGCTTTCAAAAGCCGAATTGAAACATCTTTTAGAGTATGCTTTACGACTTGGACTTGAAGTTTTAGTCGAAATACATGACAAAGAAGATCTCGTCAAAGCGATCTTTGCTGGAGCAAACATTATAGGCATTAACCATCGTAATCTAGAGACCTTTGAGATGGATATGAGTTTAACAGAAAAGCTTATGCCACTGATTCCACAAGGAAAAATCATTGTTGCGGAGAGTGGGCTGAATGATAAAGAGACCATTAAACATTTAAGTAAAATTGGAGCCGATGCCTTTTTAATTGGTGAGTATTTTATGCGTGAGCCTGATATTCAAGCCTCACTTGAAGCGATTAAAAAGGTCGATTGATGAATTACATGTATGCTCCTTGGCGTGATGCTTATTTTACAGAAAAAACAGAAGGATGTGTTTTCTGTCACATTAGCGAAAATTCAAAACTTGATGAAAAACACCATGTTTTATATCGCGATGAGCTTTGTTTCATCGTGATGAATCGTTATCCTTACTCGCCAGGGCATTTCATGGTTATCCCTCACTTTCACACCGATGCGATAGAAGAGCTTGAGCCTGAAGTGTGGTTGCATATCTCTTTTATTGTTCAGCGTTGTGTGAAAATGCTCAAAGAAGGCATTGGCGCGCAAGGCGTTAACCTTGGCATGAATCTTGGTAAAAGTGGCGGTGCTGGTATTGCGGAGCATATACACTACCATTTGATTCCAAGGTGGATTGGCGATACCAATTTTATTACTACGATCGCTGATACACGGGTTTATGGAACGGATTTTGAAAAAATCTACCATCATCTTAAAGGGCTTGTTCCTGAGTATATTTCATGTTAACTGATTTGGACATTGAACCCTTCATTGCACAAAAATCCTCTTTTGATCTCTTAATAGATGCAAGAAGTCCCAACGAATATAACGAATCGCATATTCCCAATGCTCAAAATTTTTATGCCCTGAATGATGCAGAACATCAAGAAGTAGGAACACTTTACAAACAAGTCTCTCGCAATGATGCCAAAATTTTGGGAGCACGTTATATCTGTCAAAATGTGGCGCATCATCTTCAAGAAATTGCAAAAACCTATAAAATAGGCTCTAAAATAGGTATTTATTGCGCTAGAGGAGGGCTACGATCTAGCTCAATCGCCATTATCCTCTCGCATATTGGATACCAAGTGTACAGACTAAGCGGGGGCTATAAGAACTACCGTTTACATGTACTCACCTATCTTGAAAATCTTCCGCACCATCGTTTTATTGTCTTAGGGGGGAACACAGGTTGTGGCAAAAGTGAACTTTTACAAACCCTCCAACCCTCCATCGATCTTGAAAAACTGGCTAACCATCTAGGATCAAGTTTTGGAAGCATCAAAGGTGCACAGCCAAGTCAAAAAGCATTTGAAAATATTTTATGCGAAATTTTATGTAAAATCGATCCAAATGCCCTTATTTTCATAGAAGCAGAGAGCAAAAGGATGGGTAAACTTACCTTACCAGCTCTTTTACATGCAAGAATGAAAGAGAGTTTTCGCATCGAAATCACAGCACCTCTGATACAGCGTGTTGAGCGCATTTTAAAAGACTATCACTGCATTACACCGCTTTTCTTTGACCAAGCCATGCAGATGATTGCGCCTTACATTAAAAAAAGTGCCAAAGAGGCTGCCATGCTTGCTTATGAGCATCACCAGCTTGATGAAGTGGCTAAAATACTTTTAGTTGAGTATTATGATCTTGTTTATAAAAAACCACCTCATATTGATATGGTTTTAGAAAATACGGAGCCAAATGCGACTATTGAGACACTTCAAGCCTTACATGTAAAGCTGTCCAACGCCTAAAAATGGTGCATGTGATAATGCGAGTGTTGAAAGTCTTTATGCTTATGCACATGAAGATGGAGTAAATTGCCTTCAATTAAGGTCTTTTTATCACGCATCAGTGCTTCAATTTCTCCATTGTAAATGAGTTGGTGTTTGTCGTTTAAAACCAACGCTTTATCGCCAAGTTCATAGGCTAAAGAGATATTGTGTGTTGAAATAAGTGTTGTTATATTCATCTCAGAGAGCAGATCCACAAACCATCCCGTTGTTTTAGGGTCCATATTAGCCGTTGGCTCATCTAAAAGTAAAAACTGCGGCTCTAAGGCTAAAATAGCGCATAGCATCACTTTTTGTTTTTCACCACCACTGAGTTTAAGCGGTGAGCTTTGAAGATGTTTGGTGAGTCTAAACTTCTCGGCTATGGTATGGACGCGCTCATCGACATTAGGGACATCAAACTCTCTAAGCCCAAAAGCAATCTCATCATACACCGTAGGATTAAAGATCATTGTTTCTGGATTTTGAAATAAGATGCCTACCTCTTTACGAAAGTTTTTACCAACACTTTTTTGGGTGATTCGTTCATCTTTAAAGAAGTAGTTTCCCTCGCCAAAATAAAGCCCTGCAAGAATCCGAAGGAGGGTACTTTTGCCACTGCCATTGTTACCGAGTAAAACAACTTTTTCACCGGCTTTAATCTCAAATGAGAGTTTATCTAAAACGCATTTTGTTTCGTACTGATACGCTAAATCTTCAACTTTTATCAAAAAATCCCCTTGCTTTGAGTGCCAAACTTTTTTCCTCGCTATCATACAACGCTTTGGTAAAAAAATAACCAAATACAGAGGTAATAAACTCTTTTCGAGCACGTTCACTCATTTTTTTAATCAGTCTGCTTTTGAGGGCTAACATGAAGTTTTCATAACTCTTTTGATAGCTGTAGATTTGGGAAAGTGCGATAGTCATAAGAAAACTAAGCGTTTTAGAAAAAGAGAGAGCAAGTGCAATGTTGACATAATGGGAGAAAAGCATCGTTGTCAATGTTAAATCAAAAACACGTAAGTTGAAAAGAAGTAAATATTCCATCCAAGGCTTTTGGTGCAAAAGGGCAATAATCACGAAACCTATACTAATGGCAATGTTAAAAAAGAAAATGGATTTGAGTGCTTTTTTAAGCATTTTAAACCACTCAGAACGCGCAAGTAAGAGCAATAAAACGGCAAAAAAACCCAAAATATAAAAAGAGTGGCTAGCCAAAATAAGAGCTAGCCCTAGAAGATAGAAACCAAAGAGGATTCTATCGCGCAAGTTTTTTTCCAAGCAGGTAAAAAATCCCAAAAATCAGAGCAACACCAAGCATTCCTGAAAGGTAGTAAGCGAGAACATCGTTGAGTCCGTCTATCGTATAATCAGGCGCGAGAGCTTTGATTTTAAAAGCATTTTCGATCCCTTTGGGAATAAAACCTAACACCTCTTGGTAATATTCATTCTCCCATTCCGCCCAAGCAGGATTTTCACTAATCAATCCCAAGGGAATAAGTACAAATAAAATGAGCATAGGATAAAAAATCTTTTTCATACATTTGCTCCTTTGTAGATACGGTTTTTCACAATATAACGGTACGCGATACCTGTAAAAATAGCTTCAACTACGCCAAAAAAGAGCATGTGAGAGCCCACAACGGCAGGAAAGGTGAGTGCAAAGCCAAAAGGAAAATACAGAGGCTGACCATCCGCTACTGCAATGATAGGTTGAATGCCAAGAAATAAAGTAAGAACAATAGACGCACAAACAACCCCAACCCAACCACTGACATAAGGTGCAAATGTTCTGGTTTTCAGTGCTTCAAAAACATAATAAGACGAAAAAGAGGCTGCAAATGCCATCAAAAGTGCATTAGCACCAAACGTGGTAACACCGCCATCTCCAAAAATAAGCGCTTGAATCAATAAAACAAGACTCACACATAATGAAGCAACCCACGGTCCAAATAAAATAGCAATCAATGAAGCACCAACGGCATGTCCGCTTGTACCGCCTGGGATGGGGATATTAAACATCATAATAATAAAGCTAAGAGCACTTAAAGATGCTATAAGAGGAAGCGTTGTCTCATCAAGCTGACTTTTGAGTTTTTTAAACGCAATGACCCACAGTGGCAAAGCAGCAGCATACGTTGCAATACATGTCAGAGGGGAAAGATAACCATCTGGGATATGCATAATTGTAACCTCCAAGAAATGTCAATTCAAAATAATAATTGAGCAATATATAAATATTACGCAATCAAATCTAGTATTATTATTACATTTCTATTCTTAGCGTTACATGAATTAGAATGTAAGAAGTGTTTTTCCCGTTGCTAATTTAACCGCTTCTTTTACAGCATTGACGTAACTCAGTGTAGAAGGATTTTCATCTTTATAGGCAATGTCAAATGCCGTACCATGGTCAACTGAAGTGCGAACAATGCCCGCATTTAGGCTTACATTGATACTCTCTTCAAAGTAGAGTGTTTTAAGAGGAATCAAACCTTGATCGTGATACATACAGACAAAATAACGGAATTTTTCGCGATTGCCTTTAGCGAAAGCCATATCAGGAACAAAAGGTCCCACAAAGACTTCACGCTCTAAAAAGTGGTTGGCTTTTAAAATCGCTTTTTCGATCTCTTCATCTTCATCGCCAATGACACCATGATCTCCAGCATGAGGATTAAGCCCTAAAACAGCAATACGCTCTTCACCAATCTCTTCATAGACTTTCAGTAAAAATGGTTTAAGTTTTTTAGCTTTGATTTCGTGAGGAACATCACGAAGGGGAATATGATGTGTGTAGAGGATGGTAAACATCTCCTCACAACCTAACATCATAATGGCTTCGCAACCTAACAGATCACTGAGCGCATCAGTGTGTCCTTTGTACTCAAGTCCAGCCATGGACCATGCTTCTTTATTGATCGGAAGCGTGACGATGCCACTGACTTCATTGCTTTTAGCCAATGCAACTGCTGTGATGAACGAATCATAAGAACTCTCCCCCGCATCCGCAGAACAGAGACCTGGTTGAATCTCAAAGACCTTACCACAATCACGTATATCAAAGTCACTTGGGACATCAAGCCCTAGAAGTGCAGCACCCCAGCCAAGCATATTTTCATTAATGCAATAAATAGGATAGCAATGCTTTTTGACCTCTTCATGCGCACGAAGGGCTATCTCTAAGCCTATACCGTTTAAATCACCAATACTAATCGCTATTTTTTTCATCGTATCAACCCTAACATCTCTTTAACTGCTTGCTCAAAACCAACAAAGACAGAGCGTGCAATAATGCTCTGCCCAATGTTCAGCTCACTAATCTCTTTAATCTCTAAAATACGTTTGACATTATGGTAGTTTAGTCCATGTCCCGCGGCAACTTTGAGCCCCAATTGCAAGGCTTGTTTGGAAGAGCGTTCAAGTTCATGGGTTGCTTCAAGGAGCTTTACATGTAAAGATTCACGATCTAACTCAAGCGCTTTAATGCTATGACGTGAACGAGAAAGATTGGAGTAGAGCATCGCATAAATATTGGCATACAAGCCTGTATGAAGTTCAATCCACTCTGCATTAATTTCATGTGATGCTTCGATCATAGCACTATTTGGATCAATAAATAAAGAAAGTTCAATATGCTCTTTTTTAAGTCTTTTTGCAATTTCTTTAATCACTTCTTTGTTTTTAATCACATCAAGACCACCCTCCGTGGTGACTTCTTCGCGCTTTTCAGGCACAAGTGTCGCACGATGAGGACGAAGTTCTATGACTTTATCAATAATTTCTGGCGTAATGGAACACTCTAAATTAACAGGAAGCTGCGAATTTTCAATAATCTTTTGAGCGTCTTCATCATTAATATGTCGTCTATCTTCTCTTAAATGAATGGTTATTTGGTCAGCTCCCGCGCGTTTTACGAGAGAGATAGCATCCAAAGGATCAGGATCATTGATCTTTCGCGCTTCTCGTAATACTGCAATATGATCGATATTTACGCCTAGAAGCATTATAGTATCCTTCGTTTTTTGGGTGTATTATAACTAAAATATGGTTTCGAAAAAATTTCAGTTAAATGGTTTGAGTTAAAAATTGGTATAAGATAGATAGCGTATTAGCATTTTTTGGCAATGCGGTATCTTTTGGGCAAGCCCCTTCATCAAGCCATTGGCAATATAACTGGTATTGGTCTTAGAGGTCATATAAGCTTCGCTCAGGTAGCAGCCAGCTGGTACATTGCCATTCTCACGTGCAAATTCTAAAAGTTCAATCGATTTAGGATAATCAACATTGACACCTTCGCCATAAAGGTACATTTTCCCTAACATATAGGCAGCATTAGCCGAGTCTTCTTTGCTGATGGCAAGTTCAAAAAATGTCTTTGCTGAAGCGTAGGATTTTTGATTGTAAGCTAAGACACCTTCCCTGAGATAGTTATCAGCCCCTAAAAGCGTTAAAACACTTACCATACAAAGTAGAAATAACGTTTTCACAATCAACACCTTTCAATTAAAATGGATATAAATGATTATAGTCCATTATATTAAAACTTATTTAAACTTTTAAAATTAACGTGGTATATGAATGCGCGCTATATCAAAGATGCCATATTCAAAATCTTCATGACAGGCAAAACAGTTGGAAGCATCTTTTACATGTAAAGATTTAAAGGTGCTTTTTTCGATAGTTTGATGTGCTTCACGCCAATAAGGAACCTTGCTCATGGAAATAGGGCGCATGTCGCCTAAAGATTCTAACGTTTTAAAAGCAATCTTATGGGTTGAAGTCTCTGCACTGTGGGCTAAGAGATACTCTTTAATGCTATTTTGCTCACTTTTAGTAATGTTGTTTTCAGTGATTTTCTCACCAAAATGGTTATCCAATCCATCCATTAAACGCACCCAAGAGTTAGATGGTAACATAAAAGGAGGGTAGTTTTTATGACATTTGCCACATTTTTCAAAAAAAGCACTGTTTTCACTCTTATAATCTCTTTTTTCAAATCTGCTTTTTGTGAAAAATGTTTCATTTGAACTTGCTACAAAATAGAGTACCCCTAAAGACAGCACGATAACAGCATACGAAAAAAGATGTCGCACCAGAGAGATCGTTGTATCTTTTCCTTCTGCTTTTTTATACCCTGTAAGCATTGCAAAAACCATGTTGGTTTTATGATAAAACTGTTCAATTAAAACACCCACAATATGAATACTTGCCCAAAAAAAGAGAAGGTATGAAAGGAGGGCATGAAAAATGAATACCGCAGGCGAAAGCCTATAATAATGCTCATTTAAACCCGACAAAAGTCCACTGGCTTCTTGAATACCTTGAAGAATAAGTCCACTAAGCACTATCAAACTTCCAAGTCCTAGAACAATGAGCGTGAACCAACTGGATGCAGCATTGTGTCCTGCGTATATTTTGCGCCACCTATTTGTCATTTTTTCGATGAAATAATGTTGCAAAGCATTCAGGCTTAACTTGAATGTTTTAAACGTTGCATAATTTGGTCCAATAAATCCCCAAATAAGCCTAAAAAGTAACACTATGCCAAAGATAAGACCAAATGCGAGATGCCATCTAAAAAGACTATGATGAAAAGAAGTAACAAAAGAGAAGAAAAAAGAGGTTGCAATAATCCAATGAATAATGCGCGTACAAAGAGGCCAGACAAAAACTTCATAGGGTCTTTTATTCATTCGTAACTTTCAGATGTTTTTTGATGTGCTGCCACACCAAAAAACATCATACTCAAATTTTTATTTAGCAACGCTAAACGTATTATGAAGGTAATTTGCCATCATCTTAATATCGTAGTCATACCCTTTTTCAGCCAATTTTTTCATATTATGTTCCATAACATCATGCTCTGATGCAGTGGATTGGCCAAGGCCACCATTTTTAATGTCAAAGAGAGACATTTCAAGTTCTTGAACACTTTGTTTGGTCAGCGCAGGAGCTTTTTTCTCAGCTAAACCTTCACCTTTGAGACCATGGCAATGTGAACAGGTATCTTGGTAAACTTGCGCAGGAGTGTATTTGTACTTAACAATTTCAGATTTCGGTTTATCGCCGCATCCGCTTAAAACAACTAGGGCAACTAGAGAGAGTGCTAAATTCATTTTTTTCATAAGTTTTTCCTTTTTATTTATTCTAAACGAAACTAGGCTCTACCAGAGAGCATGCCGTAAATTGTCATAGGTTTAAGTGCATAGACTTTGAGTAACCACCAAATCCATCTCTCTTGCGTTGGGTCAAGTGGGAATGAAGGCGTAGGCTTAGCTGTCCAGTTAAACTCTGCAAGCATAACCGTTCCAATACTTGTAATCAAAGGACAAACGGTATAACCATCGTATGCTGCTGGCAATTTCTCTTGTTTTTCCATAACGGCAATCAAGTTTTCCGCGACAACGGCATATTGTTTACGCGCACTACCACCTGTTTTACCCATAGGTACAGCGGCAACATCGCCTAAAGAGAAGACATTTTTGTACGTAACATGTTGAAGTGTCTCTTTAACCACTGGTACCCAGCCTTTGCTTGATCCAATTGGCGATTTTCCAACAACATCAGGCGCTTTTTGAGGAGGGGTAATATGAATAAAATCATATTTTTTCTCAACATTTTTACTCATAGAGATCATGGTGTATTCTTTGAGGTCCTCATCGTATTCACCTTTTTCTAGCCATTTTTTCTCAAAAGTAGCCATCTTTTTCTCAGTATCAATAGCGACTAAATTGGTTTTAAATTCCCATTTAAAGTCTCTTACTTTAAATTGCTCAAAAATGGCTGTATTGTATTCAGGTACACCAAACATCTTGTCACCCGATGGACAGAATGTCATTTCAACTTTGTCACGAACACCTGCTTTTGTAAGTAAATCGTGGGTAATATACATGATTTTTTTAGGAGCGCCACCACACTTTATAGCAGTGTCTGGATCAGTAAAGAGAGCTTGAAGCTTCTCAGCACCTTTATGGGCTTTTGCTTTTGCAATTAACTCTTGAATACCTTTGTACGTATCAACAGCGCCATCTGCAAAATAGATAGAATAAACACCATCTTTACCCACTTTTTTACGAACAACTTCGTTGGCTCCGCTTGAGGTAATTTCGCCCTCCAGTCCTTTAATAGCACCATAATTAAGCATAAGTCCTGTTGCAACGACGAGATAGTCGTATCCAACTTCTGTACCATTGGCTGTTTTGACTTTATTGTTTTGTGGATCAAAACTAACAACAGAATCTTTAATCCATTTAACACCTTTAGGGATAAAATTCTCTGTTTCATACGTAATATCACTCTTTTGCCATACGCCACCCGCTATCAAAGTTTGACCTGGTTGATATGAAACTGATTTTGGATTTGGCTCAATAATCGTAATATCAGGGTTAGAGAGTCGATTCGTAAGTTTTGCAGCCGTTGCTACGCCTGCAAGCCCTCCACCTACAATGACAATTTTACCTGTTGCACTTGAAGATGCAGCGTGTACTTCTGTTGCAATAGTTGCACTTGCCAAGACACTCGCAGCGATTGGAGATGCTGCTAAAAACTTCATCGCATTACGGCGTGACATTCCACCTTCATGCTTTTCAATCTCGCAGAGAATCTCTTCGATGATTTTGTCTGATTTCATAATTTGCCCATCCTTTTTGTTGTATGTACTCCCCATTTTACTTCCAACAATCTGAGGCTTTCCTTGGTTTAAAATATTATACTTGATTATTTTAGTTGTTTATAATATTCTAAAATTGTCTTCATAATGTAATCTTATTCAAACCTATAATTAAGTTTTTTTTCTCTAAAATCATCTATTCATTTTAAATCAAGCAGGATCAATGTTTAAAAAAGAAGTTCTTGTTTTTATCGTCATTTTTTTAGTTCTAGCATTGGGAATGCACATTAACCAATGGCTTACCCATCCTATTGAGCATTTTAACCATCTCAGTACACACAAAATGCCCTATCATCCGCTTCTTTACACCTCAATAGTTTATATTTTTATTGGGCTAATACGCATAATTATACGTATTATTATGAAGCCTTTTCGTAAAAGATAGACAGCAATGATTGGTTGTGATTTAGGCTCTAATACACTGCGCATTGTACAAATAGAGTGTCAAAGTAAGACGCGTATTCAGGCTTTTGAACGTATTGTACGAACCGCTAAAGACTTACATGTAACGGGTAAGATTAGTGAAACTTCAAAGCAAAACATCTTTAATGCCTTATTTGAAGCCTCACAAATTTTTGATTTTAAAAACGAACGCTGTTTTTGTGTGACAACCGAAGCAATGCGTGTCGCATCAAATTCAAAAGAAATTTTACAAAAGATTGAAGCAACATTTGGACTAAAATTTGAGATTATTTCAGGAGAAAAAGAGGCTTATTTGACCTCTTTAGCGATTGAAAATGCCCTTTCTCGAGAAGGTTACAATCATCAAACCTATGCCTTATTTGACCTCGGTGGTGGTTCAACGGAACTGACTTTTTGTAAAAATGGCACTAAAAAAAGCCAAAGTTTTCCTTTTGGTATTATCAATGTTGCAGAACGGTATACAGAAGATCGTGAATTACATGTAACACATATTGTCAATTCCATTGACACTTTTGTGAATCAGCAAGATCCAATTCCTTCCACTTTTTTACAATTAGTAACAACAGCAGGAACGCCAACAACGGTCGCTGCTTTTTTAAAAGGCCTTGATTATGCCCATTACGATGCAAATGTTGTTAATGGAACTGTCTTACATGTAAAACAGTTTGAAGAAGCGTATGAGCGTTTATCTGCCATGAATGAAGAGGACGCTGAACGTTATACAGGAACAAATCGCCGTGATTTGGTTGTGGTTGGCATTTTAATTGTAAAAGCTATTATGCAAAAGCTTGGTTTTGAGAGCTGCATTGTCATTGATGATGGGCTAAGAGAAGGTGTAGCGCTTGAGCAATGTTACAATTTGAACAAATCGTAAAATACGCCCTAAGAAAGAGCCTTGTTTAATCTTTATTTGCTATAATAACCCACTTTTTTGCAGAGTTTATGCCTAATAATGCATACTTTGTAAAATAAATTCTGCCTCGTCAGAGGCAAGCTTTAGCGCCAAGTCGCAACGTAGGTGGTTGGGCTTTGCCCAAATACTGTATAAAAAATATGAAAGGAGAGGTCATGGAGTTAAGCGGTTCCCAAATGGTCATAGAAGCACTACGTAAGGAGAATGTCAGCGTCGTCTTTGGCTATCCTGGTGGTGCTATAATGAATGTTTATGACGAAGTTTATAAACAAAATTATTTTAAACATATCCTTACACGACACGAACAAGCCGCTCTGCATGCAGCAGATGGCTACGCACGAGCAACGGGTGAAGTCGGTGTTGCATTCGTTACCAGTGGTCCTGGTTTCACCAATGCAGTAACGGGACTTGCAACAGCGTATATGGATTCTATTCCTATGGTTGTGATCAGCGGTCAAGTTCCTATTAGTATGATAGGTACAGATGCGTTTCAAGAAATTGATGCTGTAGGCATTAGCCGTCCTTGTGTCAAACACAACTATTTGGTTAAAGATGTTAAAGATTTGCCACGTATTTTAAAAGAGGCATTTTACATTGCACGAAGTGGCAGACCAGGTCCCGTTCATGTCGATATTCCTAAAGATGTTACGGCACAAATTGGTCATTTTGCATATCCTAGTGAAATTAAAATGCAAACCTATAAACCAACCTATAAAGGCAATCCACGCCAAATTAAAAAAGCGATTGAAGCCATTGTTGCGGCAAAACGCCCTGTTTTATACATCGGTGGTGGTGCGATTAACTCAAATGCGAGTGCTGAAGTAAGAGAATTTGCCAAAATTTGTGGTATTCCAGCGGTTGAGACTTTGATGGCACGCGGCGTCATGGGTGATGAAAACCCATTGCTTCTTGGAATGTTGGGAATGCACGGCTGTTACAGTGCCAATATGGCAATGAGTGAAGCCGATCTTATGATAGCCTTTGGTCCACGTTTTGATGACAGAGTTACTGGAAAACTAAGTGAATTTGCTAAACACGCCAAAATTATTCATGTTGATATTGATCCAAGTAGCATTGGCAAAATCGTTCCAATTGATTACCCAATCGTAGGAGATCTTAAAAACGTTGTAGAAGCAATGATTCCTCTTGCAAAAGAGCATGTTGATGCTGATAAATACAAACCTTGGCGTGATCTTTTAAAACGTTACAATGAGATTCATCCTCTAAAATACGAAGATTCAAATGAAGTCCTTAAGCCACAATGGGCGATTGAGCGCGTAGGGCAATTGCTAGGCGATAAAGCGATTATCTGTACCGATGTTGGTCAACATCAAATGTGGGCAGCACAGTTTTATCCTTTTTCTTATCCTCGTCAATGGCTCAGTAGCGGTGGACTCGGAACAATGGGTTATGGTCTTCCAGCAGCAATCGGCGCTAAAGTGGCTATACCTTCTAAAACGGTCATTAACTTTACAGGTGATGGCTCGATTTTAATGAATATTCAAGAGTTGATGACTGCGGTTGAAAATAAAGTAGCCGTTGTTAATATCATCTTAAATAACCAATTTTTGGGAATGGTTCGTCAATGGCAAACCTTTTTCTACAATAAACGCTACTCATCAACCGATCTTTCAGTCCAACCAGATTTTGTTAAATTGGTTGAAAGTTTTGGGGGACGTGGTTTTAGAGTTAAAACCAAAGATGAGTTTGATAAAGCACTTAAAGAAGCCATTGAAAGTAATACTGTTTGTATGATTGACGTTCAGGTTGATCGTTTTGAAAACGTTTTACCAATGGTTCCAGCCGGTGGAACGCTCTACAATATGATGCTTGAGTATAAGGAGTAAGCGATGGAACATATCAGAAGAGTTTTATCGGTTATCGTTTTGAACGAAGATGGCGTTTTATCGCGTATATCAGGACTTTTTGCTGGACGTGGTTACAATATTGACTCGCTCACGGTTGCTCCAATACCTAAAACAAATTTGTCACGATTAACCATCGTAACATCAGGAAGCACTCCTGTTTTAGAGCAGATTGTTAAACAGTTGCATAAATTGATTCCAACCTATAAAGTCATTGAATCAGGTCAGTTTGTTGAAAAAGAGATGGCTCTTGTCAAAATTCCTTTAAGTGAAGATTTTAATGGCCTTGATGCCATGCTTAAAGCTTATAATGGAACCATTGCAAGCAGTGGTGAAGATTTTATTGTCGTAATGGTTGCTGATGACTACGATCGCATTGATAACTTTTTAAAAGCGGTTAAAAAATACAACCCAACAGACATCGTAAGAAGCGGCTCAGTCGCAATGGATATTTAATGAAACTCAGCCTTCTTGCTCAAGCAATTTCGCTTGAATTTTCTGGTTCCGATATGGAAGTTACCTCTTTTGCGACACTCAAAGAGGCAACTTCTTCTCAGATTGCTTTTTTTGAAAATCCAAAGCTTTTAGCTGATTTAGAAAATACTAAAGCGGGTGTCGTCATCCTTGCACCCACCTACAAAGAGCATCTTCCCAAAAGTTCTCAAGCACTTTTAAGTGACAATCCTCATCTAAGTATGGCGTACGCCAGTGCCTATTTTGCTAAAAAAGCCTTTGATACGTCCAAGCCTGCTACGATTTCAGACAAAAGTAGCATTGCGCCTCATGTTGTTATTGGTAGCGGAACTGTCATAGAAGAGGGCACTTATATTATGCCTAATGTCACCATTGGAGCGAATGTACGTATCGGAAAAAATGTACATATCTTCCCTAATGTTGTCATTTACGATGATGCAATCATCAAAGATAACTGCATCATTCAAGCAGGTGCTATTATAGGCAGTGATGGTTTTGGCTATGCTCATACAAAGATGGGTGAGCATATTAAAATTCATCATAGTGGCAATGTCATTCTTGAAGAGGATGTTGAAGTAGGATCTAACACAACGATTGATCGTGCTGTTTTTGGATCAACCATTATCAAAAAAGGAACAAAAATAGACAACCTTGTTCAAATCGGACATAATTGCGAAATTGGACAGGCGTGTATTTTAGTTGCTCAAACGGGTATTTCAGGTTCGACAAAACTTGGACGCAATGTTGTTATGGGTGGGCAGAGTGCTACGGCAGGACATTTAGAAATTGGTGATTTTGCAACCGTTGCTGCACGCGGTGGCGTTTCAAAATCAATTCAAGGCGGCAAAATTTACGGTGGTTTTCCACTTACTTTACAAACAGAGTGGTTAAAGACGCAAGCGAAACTCGCAAGATTTTTTACAAAGAATTAAAAGGATTACATTATGGGCGGAAAAAACACTATACTTACTAAGTTTCCATTAGCAGGAACAAAAAATGGAATTATCTCTATTTCTCATTTGGAAGAGCCTTATGGAAGTGGATCATTTCCTGTTGTTAGTATTGGTATTGCACTCAAGAAAAGTGGTAATGAGCCTGATTGGAAAGCGCATATCCCTTACGAAAATCTTGATGAGCTTATTAATGCTCTTCAAGATGCGAAAGCACGTTTTGGAACAGAGTCAAAATAATCTTTTTGAGTTTTACATGTAATATCTTTACATGTAAAACTCATTTTAACTTTAGAGTGTATCAATATACTCTTCAATGGCAACGGCGACACGTTTTGAAAACGCTACAGCTTCGACAACTGTCCTAGCGCCTGTTACAACATCTCCTGAAGCAAAAACACCCTCCATCGTTGTACGTCCACTCTCATCTGTAATCACTAACCCCTTACCATCAACTTCAATTTGTCGTGCAGATTGAATAATATGGTCATTTGGGTTCTGACTGATTGCGATTAGGACAGAATTTGCCTCTAACAATCCTTTTTCATCGCTTCCATCTGTACTACTGTAAATAACACCTTGTTCCGTAATTTCAATGGGCTGTTTATAGAGGTCAAACTTTACACCATCTATTTTGGCACATTCAACTTCATGTTTTGAGGCAGGAATATCATCCATTCCTTTTCGATACATAATAATAACCTCATGTGCGCCATGACGAACTGCCGTTCTTGCCACATCCATTGCAACATTGCCCGCACCCAAAACGACTACGGTATGTCCTAAATGATACACAGAAGGATTTTTGAGATAATCAATAGCAAAATGAACATGGCCTAAACTTTCGCCTTTAATCCCAAGTTTTTTAGGAGACCAAACACCTGTACTAATAAATATCGCTTTAAAATCATCACGGAAAAGGTCACTCACAGTAATGTTTTTACCAATCGTGATATTAGGTCTAATCGTGACATCAAGCTGACCAAGCTTTGTTTCAATGGTATCTAAAATCGTTTTACTCAATCTAAATTCAGGAATGCCGTAGCGCAAGACACCGCCGATTTTATCGTGGGCATCATACATCGTAATTTCATAACCCTTTGCGCCTAAAATAAATGCCAGCGCAATTCCAGCAGGACCGCTTCCAATAATAGCAACTTTTTTACCATTTCTAAGAGGCTTCTCAAACTGAAGGTCATTCATATAAAGATCAGAAATATAATTTTCAATGCTCCCTACACTAACCGCTGTTCCTTTTTTATTGAGAACACAATGCCCTTCACAATGTTTTTCATGAGGACAAACCATAGAACAGATAACAGAAAGTGGATTATTTTCAAAAAGCATTTTTCCCGCTTTTTTAATATCTCCTGCTAAAAAGAGGCTGATCATCTCAGGAATTGGAGTTCCCACTGGACAGCCTGATCGACATGATGGTTTTTTACAACCTAAGCATGTTTTAGCAAGTGTGATGACATATTTATTCATGTCTAGCCTTTGTAATTTATATATATGTAAAAATTATGTCAGAATTGTACCAAAACCATATGACTTTTTTGTTATTTTTTAAAAGAGGAGGGCATTTCATAAAAAAATGCCCTTATTTAAGACTTATTTGTAGTTTTCAACAAACGCTTTAATGCGTCCAATTCCATCTTTGATCGTTGCATCATCGGTTGCAAACGAGAGTCTAAAGTACCCTTCTGTTCCAAAACCAAGACCAGGAACAACCGCAACACCGGTTTCTTCAAGGAGTTTTGAGCAAAACTTCATTGAATCATTCTCAACGGCTTTGGTATTGACATAGAGATAAAAAGCACCATCTGGTTTAACAACAGAAAGTCCTTTAATGCTACTGAGCAATTCATACGCCATATTGCGACGACGCTCAAAAGCAACACGCATACTCTCAATATCATCATCAACAAGACCTTCGAGTGCTGGAATAGCCGCTTTTTGGGTAATAGAGTTGATATTGGAAGTACTTTGACCTTGAAGATCAACAATCGCATCAACAATCTCTTTGATAGGGCAGGCAAGATAGCCAAAACGCCAACCTGGCATAGCCACAGATTTACTTAAGCCATTAACGGTAATGGTGCGATTAAACATATCCTCACTAATAGAGGCTACTGAGGTAAATTTTAGATTATCAAATAAAATCTTTTCATACATCTCATCAGAAACCACTAAAACATTTGTACCTTTAAGAACTTCAGCTAAACCTTCAAGCTCTGCTTTTGAATAAACAGATCCCGTTGGGTTTGAAGGCGTATTAAATAAGAGCACTCTTGTTTTAGGTGTAATGGCAGCTTTAAGTTGCGCCGGTGTAATTTTAAAACCAGTTGTTTCATCCGTTTCAATATAAACAGGTGTACCACCAGAATACTTAACAATTTCAGGGTAGGTTACCCAATAAGGTGAAGGGATGATGACTTCATCGCCCTCGTCAATAATTGCTTGAAAAATGTTGAACAAAGAGTGTTTTGCTCCAACATTGACTACAATTTGCGAAGGTTTGTAATCGAGGTTATTTTCACGCTTAAGTTTGCCAGC
The DNA here is from genome assembly GCF_025770725.1 of Sulfurospirillum oryzae. Lineage (NCBI taxonomy): Bacteria > Pseudomonadati > Campylobacterota > Epsilonproteobacteria > Campylobacterales > Sulfurospirillaceae > Sulfurospirillum > Sulfurospirillum oryzae. The sequence continues at coordinate 427,971 of NZ_JANZKZ010000002.1, forward strand.
AACTGCTTTAAGCACTTCAGGCGTACCTGCAACAGCAGTATATTTTGAACAACCTTTTTGAATGGCTTCAATAGCAGCATCTTTCACACGTTGCGGTGTGTCAAAATCGGGTTCTCCTGCAGAAAAGCTAAGGATGTCTTTTCCCTGAGCTTTAAGGTCTCTTGCTAAAGCTGTAATGGCTAAAGTCAAAGAGGGTGATAATACTTGGATTCTTTTTGATAGCATGAAACATTCCCCTATAAAAATATCGTGCAGATTATAGCGAAATATTAATCATTTCTTCCCAAAAAAAATTTATTCTTTGACCGATTCCAAATAGCATTTGTAAAGCACTTCTAATTCATCATCTTTAATTTTAAGATCTTTATGAGTACTTAGAACCGCTTCCTCTAAAAGTTTAATACGTTTGAACATATAGATAAAAAGCTCTTTGTTGATATCTGGGATTTTATTGTGTGCCATAGGGTTTTTGTCACGCCCTTTTTCGATAATACGAGCAGGAATTCCAACCGCTGTTGAATCATTAGGAATACTCTTTACGACAACCGAATTTGATCCAACGCGACAATTCTCACCAATCGTAATATCGCCCAAAATCTTAGCTCCAGAGCCAATAACCGTATGATTTCCAATGGTTGGATGGCGCTTCACACCACGCTCCAAACTCACACCACCAAGCGTTACACCTTGATAAATTAAAACATCATCACCGACAATCGCCGTTTCACCAATAACCACGCCAAAGGCATGATCAAAGAAAACACGACGACCAATCGTACAGGCGGGATGAATATCCATATTTGTAATAATCTGAGAAATACCCATAATAGCGCGGGCAAGGGTACGAAAGCCCTTTACATGTAAAGCATGTGCAATGCGATAGTTTACCAAAGCCCATACACCTGGGTAGTTAAAAAAAAGCTCTATTTTAGAGTTTATGGCTGGGTCATGCAGAATCGGTTGGGAAAAATCTTCTTTAATTTTTTCCCACAAAGAGACGGAGTTCATTGCGCATTATCCTCATTGTTAATCGTTTTGAGATAACCATTGTCATTTAAGAAGAGATAAATTTCACCTAAAATATGTTTTTTCTCTTTCTCGCTGATGATGTCCGAAGCCTCAATACGATCATTAAGATTTTCTTGAACCTCTTTAATGTCATAATCAAGATCTTCCAAAATATCACTAATACTTTGTGATTCTAAAATATTTTCAATTTCATAACCATCATCGTCAATAATAATAGTAGCTTCTGTTGGATGAGTAAAAAGATTGTGTTTCATACCCAATACTTCCTGATAAGCGCCCACTAAGAAAAAGCCTAGAAAATAGTCACGATTTTTAATGTCTACGTCGTGTAAAAAGAGTGGTGTTTCCGTGTTAAAACCAATTTCGCCATCACTATCACAGGTAATATCCCAAAGTGATGCTGAACGCGTTGGTACTTCATCCAAACGATCCAGTGGCATAACAGGAAACGTCTGACCAATTCCCCAAAAATCAGGTAAGCTCTGGAAGAGCGAAAAGTTAACCAAGTAACGCTCTTGCACACGATCTTGAATATCCAAAATCTCACTAAATTTTTTATCAGCAACCAAACCTACCGCTCTTTTGATGATGAGATTCACCAAAATCTCAGTATTTGAGCGATCTTGAAGATCAATATAACCCAAATCAAAGAGTGTTAACAATGATTCCATGTGGTCAATACTATCATGTAAAAATTCAAGTGCATTTTTACGGTTCATGGTTCCAAGAAGATCGTACAGCTCTTGAACAAGAGGTGGGTTAACTTCTTTGAGTCTGAGCTTTTGGTCGGTATACTCTTGTGAGAAAAGCTCTAGAACAGGAGCAACAAGCACCGCATGGTGTGCTGCGACAAAACGACCTGACTCGATAAAGATGTCTGGTTCATGAACCCCTTTTTGTGTTGCAATATCTTTAAGAAGATAGACAACGTCATTCGCATACTCGCTTAGGGTATAGTTTTTATGAAGTGTGGTTTTATGTTGAGAATACTCTACCGCCAAACCACCACCAAGATTAATCGCTTTAAGATGCGTTGCACCCATACGACAAAGCTCTGCGTAAATATTTCCCGCCTCACGAAGGGCTTTTTTCAAAGGTGCAATGTCGGTAATTTGGGAACCAATATGAAAATGAATCATTGTAAATTTTTCAAGTAAATTGGCATCGCGGAGCATATTGACCGCTTCTAAAAGTTCTGTAGAAGTCAAACCAAATTTGGAGTTAATACCACCACTTTTTGCCCAAATACCAATACCTGAGCTATGAAGACGAATGCGAAGACCAATGTTTGGGACACAACCAAAACGATCTTTTGCAATCGAAATAATGCTCTCAAGCTCATTCAGACCTTCAATCGTTAGGGTAATATCATGCCCCATCTCCGCAGCAATAAAGCCTAAAGAGATCATCTCGTTATCTTTAAAACCATTGACCGTAATAGGCGCATGTGGATTGTTGTATGCCATCGCTAAAATTAGCTCTGCTTTACTACCAGCCTCAAGACCATAGTGATATTTTTGCCCTAAAGTAACAAGGTTCTTAACAAAATTTGGAAATTGATTCACTTTAAGAGGATAAACGGCACTAAAATTACCTTCGTAACCAAACTCTCTTTTCGCATCAGCAAAACTTTTATAAATCATACGAATCTGTTTTTGGATCAGATGAGGAAATCTTAAAAGAATAGGACCACGGATACCATCTTTGCGTATCTTTTGTATAATCTCTATCAGAGAAGGCTCGCAGCCTGTGTTAACTTTTACCTTACCATCTTCGATAAAGAAGTTATCGTTTCCCCATGTTTTAATTCCGTAATCCAATGTTTTGCTCCTTAAAAATGCGCAATATTAATAATTTTTTCTTCTTTACTCACAAGATCTTTGATCCAAACAGTCTGCTTTTCAAGCTCGTCTTCACCGATACATACACAAAATTTCACATTGTTTTTGTCAGCTATTTTAAGATGATTTTTGAGTGATTTTGCATCGTAATCGGTTAAAACTTTGGCTGTTTTTCGTTTACGATCGACCAGTTCAAAAACAACATCTAACGCTTCATTACACAAGGCACCAATATAATACCCTTCGCGTTCCAATTCAGGCATTTTCACGAGTTCCATCAAACGCTCAATACCCATTGCAAAACCAACCGCAGGTGTTGATTTTCCATCCAAAAACTCAACCAAGCGATCATAGCGTCCCCCGCCAGCAATAGCGCTTTGTGCACCGATTTCGGAGCTTACAAATTCAAAAGCTGTTTTGGAGTAATAATCAAGTCCGCGAACCAATTTTGGATTGACCACGTAGGAGACATCAAACTGGTCTAAAATACCTTTGAGTATGGCAAAATCTTCTTTACATGTAACGCATAAATGATCCACAATCAATGGAGCCTTTGAGAGCAATGTTTTACACTGCTCGTTCTTACAATCAAGCACGCGAATAGGGTTAGTCAGCTTTCTTCTTTCACAGTCCTCGCACAATCCTTCACACGTTTCAAGAAACTTCACAAGAGTAGCTCGGTATTGTGGCATACATGAAGGACAGCCCAGTGAATTAATCTCTAAGCTAAACCCAATGCCTAAAGCTTCAAATATGGCTCTAAGCATCAAAATAATCGTTGCATCTTCTCTGACATCGCTTTCGCCAAAACTCTCAGCACCAAATTGGTGAAATTGACGTAAGCGGCCTTTTTGAGGTCTTTCATAACGGAACATTGGTCCATGATAAAAAAAGCGTCTATTACCGCCGGCTTTATCAAACTTTTGTTGAATAAAAGCTCTTACAACACCTGCTGTTCCCTCTGGACGCAAACAGACATCGTTCTCACCCTTGTCGACAAACTGATACATCTCTTTGCCTACAATGTCACTACTTTCACCCACACTGCGTTTAAACAAGGCTGTCTCTTCTAAAATAGGTGTTTCAATAAACGAAAACCCATAATTCTGTGCAATACGTGTGCACGTCTCAATAATATGCTGATAGACTTCACTTTGCGGAGATAGCGTATCTTTCATTCCACGTAACGCATTAATCATTTAAAAATTCCTCAATCTGTTGATAAATTGCTTCAATTTCCAAGGAAGCATCCACTTCTAAAACCTTAATTGGCAAGGTTTTTACAACGCGACGCATTATATCTTGAATCTGTAACAAATAGCTTACACCGCGCTCTTCAATGGCATCATGTTCTTTGCTACCCAGTCTTGATCTCATCAGCGTTTCATTCGTGAGAAAAAGCACCATTTTTTCAGGATAATTCTCCTCAAGTGCTAAACGGTTCATTTGGAGTAAAAATTCACCATCGACATCGTTATGATTAGCACACGCATACGCAATGCCCGATAAAAAACCGCGATCGCTAATGACCAAACGCTCATGACGAGCGGGCTTCACAACGCTGTCGTAATGCAAAGCGCGATCGGCTAAAAAAAGAAAAAGCTCTGCATTGAAAGAGCCCTTTAACGCACCACCTAACAACATTTCGCGAAGTTTTAATCCTGTTGGCGTACCACCAGGCTCTTTCGTTGCTAGAACATTTTTATGACGTTTGGCAAAAAGTGCGACTTGTGTACTTTTGCCTGTGGTATCAATTCCTTCAAAAATCACATACATGTAAATCTACTTTGTAAATAAGGTAAAACCGTTGGTGGGACTAAATGTGAAACATCACCACCATGTTTGGCAATGGATCGCACAACAGATGAGCTAATAAAGGCATTTTTCAAACTGGGCATCAAATAAACTGTCTCGATTTCGCTCCAAAGTGAAGCATTGGCATACCCCATTTGAAGTTCAAACTCAAAGTCGCTGACCGCTCTAAGTCCACGTATCATCACACGAATATCTTTTTCTTTCGAAAAATTCACCAAAAGATTATCAAATGGTTCTACTTCAACGCCATCCAAATGTTGAATCGCTGCTTGCACCATTTCAACACGCGTTTCTATGTCAAACATGGGACGTTTTTCTTCTGAAATGGCTACAGCAATAAGCACTTTATCAAAAAGTTTTTTAGCCCGTTTTATAACATCCATGTGACCATTGGTAATAGGATCAAATGTCCCTGGATAAATAGCGACTCTCATGCTCCCTCCCAACGTTGAAATAGATTGTGCTCAATGCCTAGAAGATCAAACCATTTACCAATCAAGAAATTTTCCATCTCTTCAAGATTTGAGGCTTTGGCATAGTATCCCAAAATAGGAGGTGCAATATGTATGCCAAGCATAGAGAGTTTAAGCATATTCTCTAAAGCAATTGCCGAAAAAGGCATCTCACGAGGAGCCAATAGAAGAGGGCGTTTTTCTTTGATCATGACACTTGCAGTTCGTGTTAAAAGATTGTCTGCGATTCCATGCGTAATTTTAGCCAACGTATTCATACTGCATGGAATAATTGCCATAGCATCACATTTAAAAGAGCCCGAAGCCGTTACGGCTCCAATGTTTTCATCGTCAAGTAAAAATGTATTGCTTTCTTTGGCAAAAACAACTTTTGCATGATCGGAGATAATAATATATTTTTCAATTTCAGCAGGAAGTGCTTTAATAAAAGAGAGCCCAAGTTCAACACCACTGGCACCGCTAATGCCTACAATAATGCGCTTCATTCGAGTATAATCACTTCATGAGCTGATACGATTTTTGCATTCAATGTTTTGCCTTGATCTGTTTTTATTTTAACAACATCACCAATATCGCCATCCTCTAAGAGTGTTGCTTGAACTTCTATGACCAATCCTTCTTCTTTGAGTAGGGCTTTTACACTCTCTTTTTTACTCAGCGTTTTCTTTACATCAAAATGATAATCCGTTAAAATCTGTCCCTCTTTTATGACCGTTTTCGTCGTGGCATTTTGAGGAATTTCATTGATAACAGCTCTTATTGGAAGAGCTTCTAAACTCACCAAAAAGCTCTCGTAGTCATCGTTTGTAAGGATTTTACCGTTAAGCAAATTACGTTTTGCTTTAAACACCATAACCTTGGCATTCATCTCATACGAAAAATAAAGTTTTCGCTCTTTATCGCCTACTTTGAAAATAGCCACAAACGTCCCATTACTTTTTTTCAACATGGTATCGGGAATGTGTATCCCCACTAATTGATACCGTTTAAAATCAACAGGGAGAGAAGATTTTGCAGAAATACGAGGTTTCTCTTCGATCAAAACAAATGGGGAAACCTCTTGAAATTTCTTCAAAAAAGCATTTTCAATGGCATCTGATTTGCCCATAAGCGTACAATTTTGTTTGAAAATGACAATACCATCGCTACTGTCAATAACATTCATATTACGATCAGATAAAGCAGAAATAAGTACATTGGAATTGATAGAATACTGCATACGATCTTTAGGAATTTGGACAAGTACAGAGTCATCTTTGCCTTGGTAGCCAAAAAATGAAGCTTTGATCGCATCTTGTTCAACACAGTATGTTTTGTCAATATAGATTGGTTCTGATGAAAAAAGGGAAGATAAAAAAAGAAGTAAAAATAAAATGGAGCGGGAAACGAGGTTCGAACTCGCGACCCCAACCTTGGCAAGGTTGTGCTCTACCACTGAGCTATTCCCGCAAAACGGACGGAATTCTACCAAAAAAAACCCTTTATGTCAATCTATTTGGATTACAATTGTAGCACAAATAGATTTTAAAGGGCTTAGATTGATTTTTTAAACTTTAAAAATAGTGATTTCTTTCTCTAATTCAGCCGTTGATGCATTAAGATTGGTTGAGACATTCATTAGATTATCGGCAATCTTTTTGTTTTCATGGGCAAGCCCTGTGGCTTCCTCAACACCTTGTGTTAAAAGATCAATCTCTTTGGAGATACTCAACGCTTTTTCATAGGCGACATTGGTAATTTCTAAGCTTTTCGCTGTTTTTTCTTTGGTTTCATTTGCCATCGACGATATTTTAATAGCATTCTCGTTCAGATCAACGACTTTTTGGCTGTTTTCTTTGATATTTTCACTCGCACTTGAAACACTTTGAACCACAACGCTGATCGTAACATCAATCTCTGAGAGTGATTTTTGTGTACGTTCCGCTAGTTTTCGTACTTCATCGGCAACCACAGCAAAACCGCGTCCATGTTCACCTGCACGTGCTGCTTCTATGGCAGCATTAAGCGCTAAAAGATTTGTTTGATCGGCAATATCTTTAATCATTTCAAGAACTGAGCGTATCTGAGTTGTTTGTTCTGCGAGATCATGCATCTGCGAAGAGATATGCTGTTCATCTTGACTCACGCGATTGATGCTATCAACAATTTGATCGAGTGTATCGATCATTTGATCAAGCATCACATAATCTTCTTTCATGTACGTAGCAGATGTTTCAGAAATATCGCGTGATTCTTGTAATTCTCGATTGATTTTAGAAGTCAGTTTTTTGACGTTATCGACAATACCATCCTGATCTTCTGCAATGCTGGTTATTTTATGCGAAAAGCTTTGCATACTTTTGTTGATTTCAGAGTTTGATATCATCGTCACTTTAGCCTTAATCAAGGCTTGTTGCAATGTAGCAAGTAAGATATTGAGATTTTCACTGATATGTCCTATTTCATCATGATTGACAACAACAAGAGGGCGATTGAGAGCTAAATCTTGCGTAATCTCAGATAAGTGAACACCGATGCGATCAATGCGTCTGACAATATAACGACTAATGGCAAGTAGAAGGCTGGAAGTAATCGCTAAAATCAATAAAGAAATACCAATAACGAGATAAAGGTTTTTATCGAGTTTGGCACTGATTTCAACGCTGATGTCTTTGACTCTCTGATTGGTAAACTTTGAGATATTATCAAAACGCTTTGAGATGTATTTGCAGTCTGATTCAATTTCAACCGCCATATCACCAATATCTTCGCGGTTATCTTTTACATAAAGTGCATAAATGCGTTCGTATTTTGGTGCTATCTTTTGGCTATAACGCTCATACGCTTCATTGAGGTTTTGTTTGAGCGTTGGTTCAGCGTAAAAGTCACTTTTCAGTGCTTTATCAAAAAATTCTTTCATCTGTTTTTCAATCAGTGGAAGACGATCTTTTGCTTGACCGGTAGGAAGAAATTCACTGGTAACGTGAATAAGGTCGTTTAAAATCAGCTCAAATTTATCACGAGCTGCTGTAATTTCACTATCAGGGACAACATTTTTTTCATAAATGGTCTCTAAAGAGTTTTTACCAATAATACTAGAGTTAATACTCACATAACATAGAATTACTAAACCAAGAACTGTCACAATCGATATAAAAAGCAATTTCGTCGAGATCTTTATTTCGTTAAACATTCCATTCCCTTGTCTTTTCACTTTGTCATTTTCTGACACAATGTTATCCAAAAAGGAATGAAAAGGTCAAGTTTTTTAAACTATTTTTTAAAAAAGAGATGTGAATGTTAAAAATAAATATTATAGTAATAAAATTTTAATCTCTTCACCTGCTTCTACATGGGTACTTATTTCGTCACTTACCCATAATGCATTACTATTTATAAGAGGTTTTACCATACCTGAGCCATATTTATTTTTATCAAAAACATGAAATGTGCCTTCTGAGAAATGACCTAAGACAAGGTTGACACGACCTGATTTAACCGTAAAATGTTCACTATTTTGAGCATTTATTTCTTCAAAGTTAAATTTAATTTGACCTTGTAGCTTTTTAAGTAAAGGAATTAAAAATAAAAAGGTATTGGTATACGCTGCGAGTGGATTGCCAGGCATTGAAGCTACAATCGTCTCACCCATTTTACCCATCATTGTCGGTTTTCCTGGCTTTATATTGATGCCATGATATGAGGCTACAAAGCCATTGGCAAGTAATGCACGTTCAACAAAATCTGCCTCGCCCATGCTAACACCACCACTGGTAAGTAACACATCATACTGCTTCATGCGTTCAAAATAGACAATCGCAGCACCTAAATTATCAGGGATAACACCACAATAGTGTGCTTCAAAACCATGTTCGGCTAGCAAAGAAATTAAAGCAAGGGCATTAATGTCATATATCTCATCTTCACTCGCAAGTTCCCAGGGCGATTTAAGCTCATCACCTGTTGAAAAAACAGCGATGTGAAGCTTTTTATAGACTTGCACCATACTGATACCTTGTGAGGCAAGAAGGGCGATTTCACGAGAACTAAGGCATATTCCTTTTTCCAATAAAAGAGAACCAACACGCTCCTCTTCACCTTTTAGACGCACGGCATTGCCCTTTTTCATAAAAGAAGAAAGGACCACTTGCGTTTCATCGTACGAAGAACAATCTTCAAAAGGAACAATCGTATCGGCATCGTCAGGAATTTTTGCTCCTGTCATAATTTTATAGCACTCATTTTCGCCTAAACTTGGCTCAACAACCATGCCTGCAAGAATCGTTGTTTTAATATGAAGTTCACTTAAATCTTCTTGGTATTTAAAAGCAAAACCATCCAATGCAGCGTTATTGTAAGAAGGGAGGTTTTTCTTACATGTAATCTCGCAAGCAAGGGTACGCCCAAGAGCATCAAAAAGACTTACCCATTCTAAGTGTGGCTTTGTCGTAACAAGCGAAAAACCCAAATTGATTGCTTCATCAAAACCAACGGAGTAATTTTTGTTCATTTTCTATTCCTCTAGTCTTTCAATATGAGCGCCGAGTTTTGAAAATTTACCTTCCAAATCTTCATAACCTCGATCAAGATGATAGATTCTGTGAATTTTAGTGGTTCCATCTGCCACAAGAGCCGCTAAAATAAGCGCTGAACTGGCTCTAAGATCGGTAGCCATAACATCAGCGGCATTGAGCTTCATTTTACCCTCAACCGTTGCACTATGACCTTTAAGTTTTATGTTTGCACCCATACGAGAGAGTTCACTCACGTGCATAAAGCGGTTTTCAAACAAACGCTCATCGATAATGCTTGTCCCCTTAGCTTGTGTGCAGAGCGCCATAAACTGAGCTTGAAGGTCGGTTGGGAAGCCTGGGTATTCGGTTGTTTCGATATCAGAAGGAAGGATTTTTTCTGCGGGATGAATGGTTAGAGTATCGTCTTTTTCGTCAATTTTAAAACCCATCTGCTCTAATTTTAAAATAACAGCATCAAGATGGCGTGGATTGACATTTTTTAATGTAATTTTTGACTTGGTAATCGCACCAGCACACAAGTATGTACCCGCTTCAATACGATCTGGAATCACGCTAAAATCTGGAATATCTAACAGCGTTCCGCCACTTCCTTTGATAACGAGTTTGGATGTTCCAATCCCTTCAATGCTAACCCCAGCTTCCGCTAAGACTTCACACACTTGTACCACTTCAGGCTCTTTTGCAACATTGACAAGCGTTGTAACACCATGTGCTAGAGCCGCCGCCATGATGATATTCTCACTACCTGTCACCGTTACTTTATCAAAAATAATGGTTGCACCTTTGAGTCCTTTAGGTGCTTTGGCTAAAACATAACCTTGTTTGATCTCGATGACAGCACCCATTTGCTCTAACGCTTTTAAGTGCAAATCAATCGGACGCTGTCCAATCGCACACCCACCAGGCAAAGAGACTTCACAATGTCCAAAACGTGCGAGCAATGGTCCAAGTGTTAAGATAGATGCACGCATTTTTCGAACAATGTCATAATTTGCACAAGCAGAATTAACCGTTGTAGAGTCAACTTCAACAACATTTTTTTCTTTACATGTAAAGGTTGCGCCCAAATTTGAAAGCAGTTGCAACAATGTTTTTACATCAGCAACTTGAGGCATATTAGAAATAGTAATTTTTCGTTTTGAGAGAAGCGTTAACGCTAAAAGAGGAAGTGCGGCATTTTTGGCTCCAGAAATAGAGACCGATCCGCTAAGTTTTTGTTTCCCTTTGATCGCTAAATAATACATCATTCGTCGTTTCCTTTTAAAAGATAAGTTATTGTAGTTAAAAAATGATTAAAATTTCTATGAATTTTGGTAGAATTTGAATTACTAAGATTGTGAGGAATTTGAATGCTTTTAGAACAATTTTTGCATGAAACGCGCTATCTTTCGATTGCTCATCTCTATTTTGATGAAGAAAAACTCTTTATTTTCAATCGTGCAAAAAATGAACATCCGAAATTTCAATCCTTTGATCTGCAAAAAGATATTAAGATTATTCCACCTGCTGATATTTTATTGATCGAAATAGGCGAAAGCACCAAAGAAAAACTCAAAGTGCTCGTAAGCCTTTTTGCCAAACATAAACCCATTGTCTCTTACCTTTTTGCAGATGATGTCGAAAACAGGCTTTTACTGAAGTTTGCTCTGCACTTCGGTATCACCGATGTACTGCCTTTAAAGAATGAAGAGAGTTTACTGTTTTCCATTTTTACCAAAAATGCCAACAAACTTGATGATAAACTCTATACGTTCCAAAAAATTGAACTTGAAAAAAAGATAGAACACTTTTTCCCTTTCCTTGTCTTTCAAGGAGAAACGCTTACCTATGCCAATGCCAAAGCAAAAATGCTTTATGAAACCAACGATTTAACAGCACTTCAAGCACAAATAAATCGTGACGAAGAGTTATGTGAAGCACTCAAAGAAAATGGAGATGCACAAGGAAGCATCGTCATTGAAACTTCTGATGGAGAGCCTAACGTTTATCTGTGCGTCATCAAATCATTTCCTCAAAGTAGTGAAAAAATCGTCACATTGATCAATTATGACGGAGAAAGTGAACCTAAGCACCATAATACTCCTTCCATTCTCAATCGTTTTGATTTCGTGGATATACTCAAAGACCGCCTTGCACAACAAAGTGTTACAAAGTCGCCTATCTCACTTATTTTTATTAATATCTCAAACCTAGATAAACTCAACAAAACATTTACCAGCACAACACTTTATGATGCCTTTAAAAACTTGATGCTCAAACTCTTTCAGCTTAAGGAAGAGGGACAAGAGATCATTCAGTGGAGCCCAAATTTATACATCATTATGGGCGAAAAAGATACCTTTGAGCACGCATGCGATCAAACGAGACATATCCAACAAGAGCTTATACATGCAACCGCCAATGAAAAAATAACACCCATCATTCTCACCTCAGCCTTTCACGTCGAATCCGATGATCTCAATGTTGTTATCGACTATATTGAAAAAATTAATACCAAAAATTTACTCCCGCATGACATCGAAAAAATTAAGTATTTTGAATTAGAGTATTTGGATAACGTCATTGAAGAGCAAGAGCAAATTGCTTATTTGATGCATAATTGCGTCAACAATAAAATCCCTATTAAACTACTCAATATCTATAAAGGTCTTTGCATCAATACCAATTCATTTATTTTGAAAATGACAGAAGATAGCTATCAAATGAGCTGTGAAAACCTTCAAGGCTACGCAATGCAATTAGAAGGAGAGACGGTTTTACAAGCTCCTAATTTCTCAAAAGACATTAAAGCAGAGGTCTCGTTGGTAGATATTAAACGCTCTCTGGTTATCATCAAAAATCTCAAGTTTATGCCCTCAAGTGCAAACAATAGACAACATACACGTGTGCAGACCAGTGTACGAACACCTGTCCTCATAAAATACGCCCATCGCTCTTCCGCACAAGGCGATATTCTCGATATTTCAGTCAATTCCATTGCTATGAAAGTAGGTAAATCATTTCGAGAAGAAGAGATGCTGAACCAAAAAGTACGGCTCAATTTTTCACTGCCAAACGAAGAGGGCGAAAATGGCTACGTGATTATGGATATTGAAGCAACTGTAACCTACATCGCACAAAGGGATGATTTTACAAAAATTGTCGTGATGTTAGGAAACCTTCCAAAACCTTACGATGATTACTTGCTACGGTACATGTACAACCGTCAAAAAGAGCTAATTACTGAGATACGAAGGGCAACCAAAGCGTATAACTAAATCTTTACATGTAAAGATTTTTTGGATTAAAAAAAAACTTACATGTAAAGCTACAAATCGTCAAAGATGGTTAATAATACTCGCGTTATACGCCGCGCCAAAACCATTGTCAATGTTGACAACACTCACACCACTTGCACAGCTGTTGAGCATGGAAAGTAGGGCAGCAACGCCTCCAAAACTTGCACCGTATCCAACACTTGTGGGTACAGCGATGACGGGCTTGTCGACCAATCCGCCAATGACGCTTGCAAGTGCTCCTTCCATACCAGCGATGACAATGACCACTTTGGCATTTTGGATGACATCTAAGTGTGCAAAAAGACGGTGAATTCCCGCAACACCTACATCGACCACTTTTTTAACATGATTGCCTAAAATACGAGCCGTCTCGTATGCTTCTTCCACCACGTAAAGATCGGATGTTCCAGCCGCAATAATGGCAATGTAACTATCTGGTGGTGTTGTAATCTCGCGCTCGATGGTAATGGTACGACCTAGCACATTGTATTTTGCCTCAGGGGCAATTTCTCGGACAGCTTTGTATGCTTTTTCATTCGCGCGAGTGATGAGAATGTTGTTTTCTTTATCAAGAAGTTTTTGGGTAATTTGAGCAATCTGCTCAGGCGTTTTACTTTCTCCATAGATGACTTCTGGATAACCCAAACGAACACCTCGATGATGATCTATTTTGGCAAAGTCCAACTCTTCAAAAGGTTGTCCTTTTATTTTTTGCATCGCATCGGCAATGCTGACATCACCCTTTTTAACCGCTTCTAAAAGTTTCTCGATTCCTTGTCCACACATATTACAGGCTCTTTTCTGCGACAGAACCTTGACGGTAACCTTCTAAATCAAGCGTTACATACACAAAACCTAATGACTTGAGATGATCTCTCATTTCTCTCATACGAGCATCATTAATAAATCGAATCATCTCGCTCTCTGGCATCTCTATACGTACCAACCCATCAACATAGCGCACACGAATATGTCCATATCCTTGGGTTATCATGTACCCCTCAGCATTGCCAACACAAGTGAGAGCTACGTCATTGATGGTTTGATTGTAAGGGAAACGGGTGAGCAAACATGCGTAGGAGGGCTTATCCCATGTACTTAGACCAAATTCTTTTGAAAGAGCACGAATTTCACTTTTGGTCAGTCCTGCATCTAACAAAGGTGTTTTGATGCCCAGTTCGCCAAGAGCAACACGCCCTGGACGAACTTCTTTCGTGTCATCCACATTACTCCCTTCAGCAACTGCACTAAAACCTTTTTGCTGTGCAAAATCAAGAAGCGAAGAGAAGAGAGCATGTTTGCATATGTAACAACGATTGTCAGGATTGCTCTTAACCGCTTCTATCCACGGCTTTTTCACCACTTCATGATGTACACCAATCTCTTTGGCGATACGCACAGCATCAGTGATCTCCCAATCTGCAATATACGGCGTAGAAGCAGTAATCCCAATGGCTTTGTTTCCTAAAACATCGTAAGCAGTTTTGAGTAAAAAACTACTATCAACACCGCCTGAAAAGGCAACCAAAAGGCTGTCATAGGAAGCAATAATCTCTTTTAAATGTTCATATTTTTTATACATCTCTTTTTCTCTCTTTCATAGCGACGGTAACACTCTCGTAAACTCTTAAAATGGGCAGCTGGTGTTTAAGTGCTGCTTGTTTACACTCTTCGTATTCGGCTTTGTATTTGAGCATCTTTCCGCTCATAAAAACGCATTTGACATGAATATCACCGTAAGGCGTTGTAACGCTGATAATCTCACGATCTAAGGCCACTTTTTCAACACGTTGACGTCTAAGCCCTATGGAAGTTGTTTCTGAAAAGATCACCTCCATCGCTTCAGCTTCTTTCTCAGCACTGACTAAAACACTAAGCTTCACACCCAAGCGATTTTTCTTCGTCGTAATGGCTGTGGTATAGACATCTTTAACGCCTATTGAAAACAACCTCTCTTGCACGTAAGAGAGTATTTCAGGGCTCATATCATCAATGTTTGTCTCTAAAACGATCTCTTCATCCATCGTCGATACGATATCTTCTTCGATTTCACCTAAAAGCACACGTAACACGTTTGGAATTGTAAACTCTTTGTGCCCAATGCCATAACCAATCTTCTCAATCATTAAAGATGGCTTCTCACAAAATTCATCCACATTGGCTTTAATGATCGCCGCACCTGTTGGTGTTGTGGTCTCAGAAGGTACACGACCCAATGTCACGGGTACATTTTTTAAGATCTCAAGCGTGGCAGGAGCTGGGACGGGCAATGTACCATGTTCGCAGTTCACAAACCCACCACCCAGCTCAATCTTAGTAGCGATAATTTTCTGGACATTTAAAGCCTCTAAACAGATAGCAGAGCCCACAATATCGACAATCGAATCAACAGCTCCCACTTCATGAAAGCCTACATCTTGAGGCTCTTTACCGTGTATTTTCCCCTCAGCCAATGCCACACACCAAAACATTTTCAAGCTTCGCGCTTTAATGGCATCACTCAAAGCACTTTTTAAAATCAACGCTTCAATCGTCGCATACGTACGATGTTCATGATGGTGGTGTTCATGTGCATGAGAGTGTGGATGAACATGCCAGCCACTTTGAGGCGCATGATGATGCTCATGCACTTGCTTCGTAAGCTTCACATCAACTTTTGTCCCACTAATGCCCATTTTACTGGCTTTTTGTATATCAATACTAAATTCAGTGTCCAAAGAAAGCTTGGAGAGCTCTTGCTTTAGGTAATCACTATCTACACCCAAGTCTATCATCGCGCCAAGGTGCATATCGCCGCTAATACCGCTAAAACAGTCATAATATAAAACTCTCACAAGGCCTCTTTTTTACGTTATTTTGTCACAAGTTTTGGAACAGTAATTGAACCAAATGGAAGCACGATGATACTCGCATCTTCACCTTTTTCTTTGATAGCATCTGCAAGCGCTACATGCAAATCATGGTAAGGTTTAAGATGCACTGCCTTCATCTCTTCATCAGTGAGTTCACTCACTGCCCAACTTTGCGCCCAAAGGTTAATTTCAGCCATTTTAGCCGCTTTATGGTAACCCAGTTTATAACCGCATTTGATTTTATTAAGCACTTCTTGCGCACAGTGTGCCGAACTCATGAGTTTAAAAAAGCCTTCCTCACCAATACCCGTACGACATTTTGCCACCATAATGAGAATACCTTTGTCTTTGAGAGCCAGCTTGCCATTGTCAAGTGCTTTTTGAGATTGGTAAAGGTCGATGTCCATAGGATACGGAGCAACAGAGATAACAATGTCCGCTTTTTTAGGAATATTCACACAAAAAACTTCATCAGCTTTATCAATACCTGCATAAAATGAATCACTAAGATCGCCCGCAGTTACGGCGCAAATATCGTGGTCACTGTCTAAAACGGTCATAATGGCAAAGACATCAATGTGTTTTAGCACACCCATTGCATCCATCATATCTTCATGCACAGGATTGCCTTTTAAGCTGAGTGCTTGAGCGTTTGGATCAAGGGCTAAAAGATGGTTTTGCTGGATCGTCTCATACGCTGCAACTCCTGGTAAAAATGCTTTTCGTCCACCCGTGTAACCTGCAAAGTAGTGCGGTTCAACCGAACCAATCGCACAGACTTTTTTAGCCTCTGCTACGATTTTATTGAGGTACATTTCTGTACCGTTGGTCGATTTGCCAAGGTAGACCATCTCGTCTTTATGAGAATCATGGCTCCATAGGCGATTTTTAGTTTTAAGGTCTTCGTATATCTCTTTGCCTAAGATAAAATGCCACTCTTCCTCTGTGGGTGCTCTATGACAACCCGTCGCTACGATAAAGAAAATATCTTTATCTTTAATCTTTGGATAGATGCGAGCAAGCACTTTACGCGTTGGAGTAGGGCGAGTGCCATCATTGACAATAAAAACAATACGCTCATTGGTATCGCTAAAATGATCAAAACTCTCTTTGCCAATAGGGTTTGCCAAGGCTTCATCAATCGCTTTATTGTAATCAATTTTTGCAACACTGTTTGGATTATAAACGCCTATTAGCTGTTTATCGTTAATGTCCAACTCAAATTTTTCATCTTTTCCATAACCAACTGTAACTTTCATACATTATCCTTCATCACCATTTATAGAGTTTTTAACTTAGAACACTAAGTTGTAATTATCAGCAAGCTTCATTTCTGTGCGCTCACACCAATCTTGATTTTTTATAAGTGATATTTTATCACCGATAAAAAATGCTAATAAAATTTTTATCGAAAAAAATGACTCAAGCAACAAAGCCAAAAAGATTTTGATAAAGATTTTACACTAAAGAACGCGATAGAGCTTAAAAGACTCTATCGCTAAATTTTAAAGAAGTGTATTAAAATACTTCGTATTGTGCGCGACCAATTTTATAAAGGTCAGCACCATAAGTGTCATTAATAACAGTCAAAGGAAAATCCACAACTTCAAGTCTTCTAATCGCTTCAGGACCTAGTTCTGGATAAGCGATAACTTCAGCACTTTTAATTTGACGTGCAAGTAAAGCACCTGCACCGCCTGTTGCACCAAAGTAAATTGCTTTAGATTTTACACAGGCATCAATAACATCTTGATTACGTTTACCTTTACCAATCATACCTTTGAGACCTTGCTCATTGATAAGTCTTGGAGAGTATGAGTCCATTCTATAACTTGTTGTAGGACCTGCACTACCAATTGGATCGCCCGGTTTTGGAGGAGTTGGTCCAACAAAATAAATAACCGCGCCTTTCATATCAAAAGGAAGAGGCTGTCCTGCATCTAAAAGATCAACCAATTTTTTATGTGCTGCATCACGTGCTGTATAAACAACACCTGTTAAATAAACAATGTCACCTGCTTTAAGTTGTACTACATCTGCTTCACTAAGTGGTGCTGTTAAATGATAAGTTTTGCTCATTATATTCTCCTTATAGCTTGATATGCATGTGTCTAGAACTATGGCATTGAACGTTAACGCTCACTGGCAAGCTCGCAATATGACATGGGTTTTTCTCAATATGAACACCAAGAACTGTGTTTGTACCACCCATACCCATAGCACCGATACCGAGGTTATTAAGGAGTACCATCAACTCTTCTTCCATTGATTCCAAAACTGGATCTGGATTTTTGCTTCCAAGTTCTCTAAAGAGTGCATGTTTAGAAGAGATAACCGCTTTTTCAAATGTTCCACCAATACCAACACCAACAGTAAGTGGAGGACATGGATTTGGACCCGCATCAGAAATGACTTGTTTAACGTATTCAATAATACCTTTTCTTCCTTTTGCAGGAGGAAATACAGTAGCACGTGAGACATTCTCAGAACCGCCACCTTTTGCAGCATATTCAATATCTAAGCCATCACCTTCAACAATATCAAAGTGAATGATCGCTGGAAGGTTGTAGCCCACTTCATCTTTAAGATTGGCACGAGTGTCCCAATGACAAGTAGATGCTCTTAAATAACCTTCTTTATAACCTTGTTCCGTTCCCTCGTTGATTGCTTTTTTCAAGCTTCCACCAACAACTTTGAGATCTTCGCCCACTTTAACAAAGAAAACAGCTAAACCTGTGTCTTGGCATAGAGGTCTTGCTTCATTTTTTGCGATATCCGCATTTTCTAAAATCTGCTTTAACACTTGTTTACATACTTCACTTTTTTCAGTTTTGTATGCATTTTCTAATGCAGTATAAGCATCTTTTGGCAAGTTGGTTGCACTATAAAGGATCATATCCTTTACACTTTTGACGATCTCTTCGTACTTGATTTCTCTCATTTTTCCTCTCCGAAAAAGTTAGTTTTGGTCACACACACATAGTACTAAGCGTAGAGGTGCAATGCTTAAGTTTACATTTAAAAGGAGGGCACCTCTACAAATCTTTACATGTAAAGATTTGTAAAAGTGTACATCCCAAAGAATGGGATGTACCTTTTTTATTATACAAAAATAAACACACCTGCAAGAAGAACTGCAAGGTAAAGACCACCAAAAACTGCACCAAGTGCCCACCAACGTGCTTGGCTGATATAACCAGCACCATACCAAATTGGAGAAGGACCTGTACCATAAGGAGTGATAATACCCATAATACCAAGGCTACCTGCAAAAAGAATCATAAACGCTGGCAATTGCTCAGGAGCAATAAATTTAACAGCGATCAATGCAAAAACAGGAACCAATGCAGAAACGTGCGCAGTAACGCTTGCAAAGAAATAGTGTAGCAAGAAGAATACAATCAACATAGCAACCATCAATGTAGTTGGGCTAAGACCTGTTAAAGAAGATTCTGCCAAAGTACCAATCCATTTCAAGATACCCACTTTTGCTAAACCACCTGCAAGTGCAACAAGAGTTGAGAACCACACTAAAACGTTCCAAGCACCTTTGTTTCCGACAACATCATCCCAAGAGATAACATTACAAAGAACCATAAGTGAAACAATTGTAATCGCAGCCATAGTTGCATCAACACCAAGATCTTTACCAAAAATCCAAAGAACAAGTGCAAGAACAGCAAAGAGTAACATCATGATCTCTTTAAATGTAATTGATCCCATTTTTTTAAGCTCATTAGCAGCCCAGATAGGTGCTTCTGGAGATTGTTTTTGTGTTGGAGGATATACAATGTACGCTAAAAATGGAGTCAATAAGAAAAGTGGTAACATCAAAGGAATCATGATTTGTGCCCATGCACCCCATTCAATCGTTACTTTAGCACTTTTAGCAATAAGATCAACGGCTAATAAGTTTGGTGCAAGTGCTGTAAGGAACATTGAACTGGTGACACATGTTGCAGCCATCGCTACCCATGAAAGATAAGAACCTAGTTTTCTTGGCTCATTTTCTGGAGTAGAGTTAAAGATTTGTGGAATATTGATCGCAATTGGGAAGATTGTACCACCGCTTCTTGCTGTGTTTGATGGCATAAATGGCGCAAGAAGTAGGTCAGCAAATGCAACCGCATAACCAAGACCCAATGAGCTTTTACCCATAAATTTAACCATGATAAGAGAAATTCTTTTACCAAGCCCTGTTCTTTGATAACCTGCTGCAAACATAAACGCTGCAAAGATTAACCAAATTGTTGCATTAGAAAAACCAGAAAGTGCCCATTTAACACTCTCAGCAGGTTTTGGATCGATAATACCCATCAAGGCAATCAAACAAACACCTATCAAACCAACAAGCGCAGCAGGAACTGGCTCAATAATAAGACCGACGACAACTCCAAGAAAGATTGCCATAAAATGCCATGCATTAGCACTCAATCCCTCAGGAGCAGGGATAAACCAAACAACCAACATTACCAATACTGGGACCAGCATGGATATTGCTTTTTTCGACATCGCGAAACCTCCATCAATAAATTTTACTCAACATCTCATAATTAAGACTGATGTAATTATATGGCGATACAAAGAGATATAAATGAGACTTTTTTGATAGAATTACAAAAAAACTAGACGGAAACCTTATGAAAATCTTAAAAATTATAATTGTACTCTTTTTTTACAGCTCAATTTTATATAGTAATGAAATTTTATTACTGCATTCATACAATAAAGGACTCAAGTGGAGTGATGGAATTTCACGTGGTATTGAAGATATTATGCTAAAACATCCACAGTATGAGCTAACAACAGAGTATATGGATAGCAAGAAAATAGAATCTGAAAACTATTTTGAGGAACTCCTTGATCTTTACAAGAAAAAATTCCGTAATCGACACTATAGTGCCATCATCGTTGCAGATAATTACGCGTATGAATTTGCTCTGAAGTACCATCGTGTACTTTTCCCTAATACCCCTATTGTTTTTTGCGGTGTTGAGAACTTCAATCCTAAAGAGTTGGACACTTATCTCAAACAGTATGTAACCGGTGTTATCGAATACAAAGATATACGCGTCAATTTAGAACTGATCTATCAGCTTTTCCCTGCAACAAAGATGGTCTATATTATCAGCGATGATGCGTATTCATCTTTGGTCATTAAAGATCAGATTATTGAAGAGTCGAATAATTTTAAAGATAAATTTCGTGTTGTTTTTGATAACCAAATCGATATCAATACAATTGACGAAAAAATAGAAAAACTTCCAAAGCATAGTGCCATTCTTTTTACCAGTTTTTACCGAGATATGTACGGAACGTATGTCCCTTATTATAAACTCCGATCTTTTTTCCAACGCTCTAAATTTCCGGTTTTTGCACTCAACCATATTCATGTCGGCGAAGGTGTCATTGGTGGTTATATGGTCAACCCTTATGAGCAGGGCACACGCGCTGCTAAAAAAGCGTTTGAACTTATTAATGGTAAAAAAATCGCTTCAGTTCCAGTTGAAACACCTGCTGGGAACTATTTTTTTGATAACAACATTTTACGTAAATTTGGCATACCCCTTAGCGATATACCAAGCCCCGCTGAAGTTCTTAATGGTGTTGAAAGCTTTTATGAAAAACACCGTAAATTTGTTGAAAATGCCTTTGCGCTTATGCCTCTATTATTGCTACTTACGACCATTTTAGTCCTCAATATTATTAAACGTATTTCATTAGAGAAAGAGCTTTTGCGACAAGGAAAATTGGACTATGTTCTTTTAAATAACATCCAAAGTGCTATTTTTTGGAAAGCCAATGATGGGAAAATACTTGGGTGCAATGATCTTTTATGTGAAATTTTAGAACGAGATAAAATTGATATTATCGGTAAACACGTTAAAGAAATCATGCCAGGAATGTGTGACAAAATCCAAGAAGTACCTCTAGATTGCCCCAATAGTGCAGAAGTTGAAATGAATATGCCTTATAAAGATAAGCGTATTTTTGCCGTTAGACGAACGTATTATACCGATGAAAACAACCAAGAAGCAGGCGTTGTTACCATTTTAACCGATGTAACAGAAAAAAGACGCATTGATACAGAACGAAAACGCCATGAACAGTTTGTTATTCAACGATCCAAACAATCCGAAGTGGGTGAGATGATCGCCAGTATTGCACATCAATGGAAAACACCTCTTGTCGAAATCTCTGCCATTGCGCAAGAGCTCATCTACAAACGTCGAAGAAAGCCGCTGGACGAAGAGGATACTCAAAAATTTGTTGATGACATCATGACACAAGTAAAGTACATGTCCAATACGATCGATGATTTTAGACAATTCATTAAACCTTCTTCCATGCAAACAGCCTTTGATGTTCGTGAAGCCATTGATACACTCCTAAGCGTTGTCAATCATAATGTTAAGTACAATTACATTACCATCAACATTACACAATCCTCACCAGAGCAACTCTTAGCTTTTGGTTACCCTAATGAATTTAAACAGTGCGTTTTAAACATCATTAATAATGCAAAAGATAGTATTGTGAAAAAAAGAGAGAGTAAGAAGACGGATGGTATTATTGATATTGAAATAGGAAGCGATGATTCGCATATCTATCTCTCCATCAGCGATGATGGTTGTGGTATTGAAAAAAGTAAACTCGAATCCATTTTCGATCCATTTATGAGCACCAAAGAACATGGGGACGGTTTTGGGCTTTATATGGCTCGCTTGATTATTGAAGATAAAATGGGTGGAAAAATTATTGCAAAACAAAAAAACGGTGGTGCGCAAATTTGCATTACCATTAAAAAAGCTAAGGGAGCTGCATGAAAATATTGATACTCGAAGATAATGAACGCCTAGCTAACCTCATTGTGGAAGCACTTGAGCAAAAAAAGTATCATGCTGACCTTTTTAAAGATGGAAAACGTGCCCTTGAAGCGATTGATAACGGCTATGACTGTTTTATCTTAGACATCAACGTTCCAGGCATTGATGGGCTCAGTCTTCTTAAAGAGATACGCGTTATGGATGCCACAACGCCTGCTATTATCATCAGTGCCAATGTTGAACTTGACACCATCCAAGAAGCTTACAGCAAAGGGTGCGACGAATACCTCAAAAAACCTTTTTACATGTATGAATTAGAAATGAAAATCGAAAAACTGTGTAAACCTAAAGTTTGTGTCGTCTCATTGCCTGAAGGTTTTAGCTACTCGATGGAGCAAGAAATCCTCCTTGATGGCGAAGGCGAAGAGGTCAAACTCGCTAAAAAAGAGATTTTACTGCTCAATCTCTTTACAAAAAATCTCAATAAAAATATCTCTTTTGAGCGCATAGAACAGTATGTTTGGGGCGGAGAGCTTACAACAACTGAAAATATACGAGCCTTAGTGAAACGTCTGCGTAAAAAACTCCCTGAAGACACTATCGAAAACCAAGGCGGCATAGGGTATCGCCTGCATTATGAACATTAAATCCATACTTTTTGCCTCGCGTGAGCAGCTTCTCTATCTTTTTGCAGCAGCTGTGCCCATTGCATTTACGGCTTGGTCATCCTTGCTTAACAACTTTGTCATTGAAGTAGCGCATTTTGATGGCGAAAAGATAGGTTTGCTTCAAAGCATTCGTGAAGTTCCAGGTCTTTTGGCGTTTACCATTGTTTTTATTTTGATGTTTTTACGACAACAAAACGCCGCGTATCTTTCGCTCTTTCTTTTGGGCTTTGGTACTTTAATAACAGGCTTTTTCCCTTCAACGTTTGGGCTCTATACCACAACACTGATTATGTCCGTTGGATTTCACTACCTTGAAACACTGCACAATTCACTCTCCTTGCAATGGATTGACAAAAGTAGTGCTCCCTCTTTTTTAGGCAAGCTTTCTGCCATTCGCTCTTTTGTGGGGCTGGGTGTTTTAGGGGCACTCTATGTGCTTATGAAATTTTTTGATGTCGGATACATGGGAATTTATCTGCTCAGTGGTGGGGCAACGATATTTTTAGCGTTTGTGGCATGGCTAGGGTTTGAGCATTTTAAAGATGATGTTGTGCAAGAAACCAAACTATTTTTACGCAAAAAGTATTGGCTTTTTTATCTGCTTACCTTTCTAGCGGGTGCAAGACGTCAGATCGTTGTCGTTTTTGCAGGCTTTTTACTGGTTGAACGGTTTCATTTTAGCGTTGAGAACATGGTACTTTTACTTATTACCAATACTGTTTTAAACATGATCTGCGCGCCTTATGCGGGAAAACTTATTGAGCGTTTTGGTGAAAATCTCTCTTTAAAACTCGAATATATCTCTATTGTTCTCATTTTTATCCTTTATGGTTTGGTACAATCTCAAGCGATGGCAGTGTCATTGTATATTTTGGACAATCTTTTCTTTACAATAGCCATTGCCTTAAAAACCTATTTTCAAAAAATAGCCGATCCTAAAGATATTGCAGTAACCTCTGGTGTTGGTTTTGCGATCAACCACATTGCAGCGGTTTTTCTGCCCTTTACTTTGGGTATCGTTTGGATTTATTCGGCAAGTGCTGTCTTTTTTATAGGAGCGACCATAGCATTTGTTTCGTTTTTACTGACATTTTTAATACCTAAAAAGGAGCCTGCATGAGTTTACATGTAAAGGAAGATTTTTTACAACTTGACTATATACAAGATCATACCATCTACGATGAAAAGCGTTATTTTGAAGAAGAGAGTGGCGAACCGTTTGATAAACACTCAGCAAAACAGATGCTTCTTATGATGAACCGCGTTGCTTACGATTTGCGCCTTGATGAATACTCAATGAAAAAGCTCGAAATAGTCTTAAGAGAAGAGTTGCCATTTTTTGCAGTGAACCGAAGATTGGTCTTAAACTGGATCAATGAGAACTTTTTATTTTAATCTCATCCTTTGTCGTCTATAATGCAGCATTCACAAAAGAGGATACATGAAAAAGATTTATTTGATAAGACATGCAAAATCAAGCTGGAAAGACGAAACACTCAATGATTTTGAAAGACCACTCAATGGTCGTGGAAAACGTGATGTTGTTTTTATGGGAAAACGTCTTAAAATGTTTGATGTTAAACCTGATGTTATTTATACCAGTCCTGCGAAAAGAGCTTTGAAAACGGCTAAAGAGATTGGTGAAGAGATTGATTGTGACAAAAAGAAGATCAAAAGCGTTGATGCGCTTTATGAAAGTTCTTATGAGCAGTATATAGAGCTTATCCATAACATCGATGATAAATGCTCCTCGGTATTTATCATTGCGCATAACCCAACGATTACCGAAGTAGGGGAACGCCTAAGTGGTGCCATTTTGAGTAATATTCCCACCTGCGCGATTGTTTGCATTAGCTTTGATGTTGAGAGCTTCAAAGAGATTACCGAAGAGAGTGGGCACATCCTCTTTTTTGACTACCCCAAAAAACATCTAAAAGATTAAAGCCTCTTTTTAAAAAATAAAATCAACCCTATCATGGTTACTGCACACGTTGCCATTATCAAGCTTACCAAGCTTGTTCCATAAGGGATTTCATTAAAGGGAAGCCCTTGGCTGTTCATGCCAAAGTAGCCTGCAAGAAAGTGAAGTGGTAGAAAAATGCCTGACAAAATTGTCAAAAGATAGATGGTTTTATTCATGCGCTCGTTATTGCGACTGGTATAGAAGTTATAGAGGTTGTTTAATTTATCCATTGCAAGCAAAGTAGAGCGATTGGTACGGCTTAAGTGTTCATGAATATCTTTAAAGTGGATTGCTAAAAAGTCCTCTTCTTTAAGATACGTTTGTATGAAACTCTCCAAAACTTCTTCACTCAGTGTTAAAAGACGATTGATACGACTGAGATCTTTTTTATTGCCGAGCCAATAGCGCATAAAAGAGCTAAAATAAGCATTTTCATAAAGATTTTCTTCCATCCAATCAATGCTTTCATGCAATGAAACCAGCATTTTCATTGTGATGTTTGTTTTTTCATTTAAAAGTTCATACACTTTTTCCATTGTTTCAAAATCGATGAATTCATGTGTGTTTTTATCGAAGTAATAGCACGACGTATCGTCAAAAACAAACGCATACGAGTCAATTTTAAGCTCTTTATCTTTTGAGGGAAGGGCTAAAATCAAAATATCATAGGTTGCTTCTTCCACGAACATCGAAGGATGGGTAGGATTTTTAAGATCTAAAAGGTGAAAGCGATCAATTTGTTCATATAAGTGTGTCATTGTACATCATCCATCGTGTTAGCTGCAATTTTAAGACGCTCTTTATCAAAGTGAGTATAAATGCGAGAAGTGTTCAAATCTGAGTGTCCAAGGGCTTCTTGTACCAAAATGAGGTCTCTATTTTTTTGATAAAGCAGTGTTGCAAAAGTATGGCGCAACATGTGCGCACCGTTTTTCTCTTTCCTGATTCCTGCACTCATTAAGATTTTATCCATAACATAACTGACATACGCTTGCGTCAATGGCTTTCCTGTTCGACTTTGAAATAAGAGGGCATTCTCGCCATTTCGGTACTCCATCCACTCTTTTAAGTCGTGCTCAATCTGTTCTGTTTTAATCATCGCCGTACGGGGTTTATTGCCTTTTCCACGGATCTGAAAGACGTAATAGTCACCATCTCGAACCATATCTTTTAACCTTAAACCTAAAGCCTCACTGACACGCATTCCTGTGAAGATAATCATCTTGATAAGAAGCCTATTTTTAGCCTGAACATAGGGTTTAAATTCTGTCTCTTCGATGGCTTTAAAAAAGCGTGAAAGCTCCTCTTTGTACATGTGAGCAGGGAGTTTTTCACCCTTCCTTCCACCAAGACCTCCCCAGTTTTTAAGCTCAATGCGAAACTGATGCGAATTGCCTTTGTCATCTTCATTTTGTTTGTCGATGAATTTAAAGAGTGAAACAACTGCCATACGGTAGTTTTTCTTTGTGGCATCGGAGAGTGAGCCAGTTTGTGAGGCTAAAAACTCACTAATGAGCTCCTCATCAATCTCCTTGAGGCTCTCAAGTCCCATAGGAGCGATGTAATAGTAAAATTTTTCCAATGGGTTGATAAAAAGATTGATGCCAATCAGCCCGATATTGCGGGCTTCTTTAGCAAGATTTTTCAGTTCATCCATACTTTTTGAGCCATGATTGAGTGCGCCAATAATGGCGGAGAGTTTGGCATTTTCTTCAACATGGCGATTGGAAAGGGAAGTGAGCTTGGACTTAATAAATTTATCAAGCCAAAAAAGCAAGCTTTGCTCAAAATTCTCCTTTGCATCCACCGCATAGCGCATCTTATTTGGCTCGCTTTGCGTAAAATTCCGCTTTAAAAGAGGCAAAACGTCCCTCTAAAATAGCATGACGCATCTGTTTCATCAAGTTTAGGTAGTAGTGCAAATTGTGAATGGAGGCAAGTCTAAAGTAGGTGAGCTCTTTTGAGCGGAAAAGATGGTGCAAATAACCACGTGAGTAATGTTTACATGTAAAGCACTCACACTCTGGATCTATGGGGTTTTCATCTCTTTGAAACTTCGCATTTTTGATGCTTACTTTACCAAAAGAGGTAAAAAGTGAACCGTTACGAGCATTACGTGTTGGCATAACACAGTCAAACATATCCACGCCACGTTCTACGTTTTCCACCAAATCTTCGGGTGTTCCAACGCCCATCAAATAGCGAGGTTTGTCTTTTGGCATCAAAGGGGTGACAAATTCCACTGTTTCATACATATCAGCATTGGCTTCACCCACACTCAACCCGCCAATGGCAAAACCATCAAAGGGTAGGGCGCAAAGTTCATTAGCACTGATACGACGGAACTCTTTATCGGTTCCACCTTGAATAATCGCAAAAATATTTTGATGAAGACCAATTCCCTCAGACTGCTTTTGCTTATGATACGTAATAGCACGCTGTGCCCAATCGGTTGTACGTTTAATCGAAAGCGCGATGCGCTCTTTGGTGGCGGGCAGAGCTACTAGATCGTCTAGTATCATCATAATGTCAGAATTAAAGTTGTACTGAATATCAAGCACTTTCTCAGGCGTAAAGTAATGAGAAGAACCATCAATATGGCTTTTGAACATAATGCCATTGACATCGGCTTTTGAAATGTCACTTAAGCTAAACGCTTGAAAACCACCGCTATCAGTCAAAAAGCTGTTTGGAAATTTGGTAAAACCATGAAGCCCACCAAAATGTTTAATAACTTCATCATTTGGGCGCAAATAAAGGTGGTAAGTATTACCTAAAATAATTTGGGCTCCAAGCATTTCGCTCATATCAACGGCGTCTAAGCTTTTAACACTTCCCACTGTTCCTACTGGCATAAATACGGGTGTTTGAATGGTACTGTGTGCCGTTTTTATCGTACAAGCACGAGCTAATCCATCGGTTTTATCTATCTGAAATTCCATTTTGGTTACAATATCCTCTTTAGTTTATGGGAGTCGCGTATAATGAAAAAGATTTTAATCATCGCTGATGGCATTCTAGCAAAACAATTTTTAGAAAAGGTTATGGAAACCGAAGCAGGCGAAAATAGTTATACTATCGTTACGTATAAAGAAGAGACTTTACCTAAAAAACGCCCTGAAAATTTTAAATTTTTTGAATTTGATCCAACGAGTTACGAAAAACTTGCTATTGTCCTTAACGAGCAATTTTTTCAAGTCATGATTATTATGTCTAATGAGCTTGATGTCAAGGCTACTTATACCAACATCAGACGGGTTGATGGCAAAGTGCGCATCGTCATTATGGACAGATGGGACTTGCAGATTGAAGATAAACGCCTTTTGATGCTCAACTCTCGTGAAATTCTTGCTTCTCGTTTTACCGACCATCTTCCCAATACGCCTATTGTCGCTCAAAACATAGGACTTGGCATTGGTGAAATTATGGAAGTCTCCGTGCCTGTGGGAAGCTCTTATGCTTACCGCCATCTAGCGTCCATTGAGCAGAGCAAATGGAAAATCGCAGCGGTATACCGCTCCAGCACGCTTATTTTACCGCGTCCTGCGCTGATGCTTCTGCCCAATGATCTTTTGCTCCTTGTGGGTGATCCTAAAGTATTGCAAAGTGTCTTTAAAAGCATTAAGCGTGAGCTAGGTCAGTTTCCTTCTCCTTTTGGTAGCAGTATTTACTGCCTTATCGACATGTTGCGCATGAATGACAAAGAGATCGAAGTATTGATTAACGATGCTCTTTTACTGCACTCAAAACTGAATAGCAACAAGTTACATGTAAAGATTATCAATCCAACGTATTCCAAAATATTGGAAAAAATCAAAAGCTACAGCAACCACCATATTAACGTCATTATCGATTACTTTGAAAGCAATCCACGCAAGGTATTGAAAGAAGATACAGAGAAAATGGACATTGGACTTATTGTGGTTATGAACACCTTTTTTCAAAAAAACAAACGTACCCTCTATAAAACAAAACTCCCGATCTTTAAGATGGGAAAACGTGGTTTTGGAAGCCTCAACCAAGGTGTCGTTTTAAGCAACGATGCCCATGAAATTGAGCAAGAGTCTTCCGTTATCTTTGACGTTGCAACACAACTTTCACTAGAGCTCAAACTTTACTCGTACAATCCTGACCATGAAAATGCTAAAAATAGCCTCATTGAGCATTTTGACAACCTTTCAAAGATTTTTGGACGTGAAGTTGATGTGGTTCAAAGCGATAAAAATCCACTGGTAAAACTTCGAAATAAAGACAATATTTTGCAATTTTTACCGTTTAGTCCAAAAATTTTAGACGCAAATTTTCTTTCAATTTTTTCAACCGATATGGAAAAACTTCACTTTAAGCTTGCCAATAATTATCAGCTATTTATCCCAGTCAATGCATAATTAAGTGCTTTTTGAGTATTATATACAAGACTTCTTTCATAACCCATTGAAAAAAGAGTATCGCATATAGCACATCACTTTTTAAAACTAAAAACATCGCCATAGCTTTGGCTATGACTCAATTTTGAGTTTTAAAAATTAACGCACTCTAAGCAAGAGCTCTTTATCTTTTCAAGGGTTACGAAAGAAGTCTAAACAAAAAAATTTGGATAAATAATGCAAGTGAATGTTGTTTTAAGCGAACCCGCTTCAAAAAATTACAGTGTTTATATTGATACATTAGAAAAACTGCACTTTGACACAAAAGTTTTGATCGTCACCAACACTACGGTGGCAGCTTTACACTTAGAAAATCTCACATCACGCATAGAAGCAAAAGAACTTCATACAGTCATCTTGCCTGATGGTGAAATGTATAAAAATTTTGACAGCCTAAACCTCATTTTAAACGCCTGTTTTGAGCATCGACTTGACCGCAAATCACTTTTGATTGCTTTTGGTGGTGGCGTCGTGGGCGATATGACAGGCTTTGCTGCTTCCATTTACCAACGCGGGATTGATTTTATTCAAATTCCAACAACCCTTTTGGCACAAGTGGATGCCAGTGTCGGTGGAAAGACGGGCATTAACAACAGTTATGGCAAAAATCTCATTGGCTCATTTTGGCAACCTCGCGCGGTTTACTGTGAAAGTAAATTTCTCAAAACATTACCCAAGCGTGAATTTTCAGCAGGCGTTGCTGAGATCATCAAAATGGCAGTCACTTTTGATAAAGCCTTTTTTGAGTGGCTTGAAACGCATGATCTTCACGATGAAAAGAACCTCAAAATCGCCATTCATAAAAGCATCTCCATTAAAGCCGATGTCGTTTCGCAAGATGAAACAGAGAAGGGTATACGCGCCGTTTTAAATTACGGACATACCTTCGCACACGTCATCGAAAACCAAACAAAATACAGCACTTACTTGCACGGTGAAGCTGTAGCCATAGGCATAGTCAAGGCAAATGCTTTGGCTCAAAAATTAGGGCTTTTAAGGAAAGATGAGGCTAAAAGAGTTCAAGCTCTTTTGGAAAAGTATAACCTTCCAACACACTACCATATCGACTCGCTC
Organism: Sulfurospirillum oryzae; assembly: GCF_025770725.1. NCBI lineage: Bacteria > Pseudomonadati > Campylobacterota > Epsilonproteobacteria > Campylobacterales > Sulfurospirillaceae > Sulfurospirillum > Sulfurospirillum oryzae. The sequence continues at coordinate 458,732 of NZ_JANZKZ010000002.1, forward strand.
GAAGCTTTTTACGATGCTTTTTTCTTAGATAAAAAAAGTGCCAATGACAAAATCACTTTTATCTTGGCAAAAGAAATTGGTGGCAATGAAATGCGTAAAGATATTCCAAAAGAGGTCGTTTTGGAAGCTTTAGGAGACGCCAATGTTTAAAAAAATTCTTTGGCTTATCTTTCTTACATGTAATCTTCTTTTAGCAGAAACCAACAGTGCTTCTAAGCTTGAAGATTCTATTAAAACCGATGCGCTTCGCCAAAAAGTTACCACCATTGACGAAACCATTCAAGACAACTTGTGGTACAAGCGTTATGGCAATTATCTCAGCTATCAAAAACTGATTGAAGAGCTCTCTACGGTTGATGCGGAAGTTAAAAAACTTAGAAATGCCAAAGATAAAGTCTCTGTTGAAAAGCGCGAAAGACTCTCAAGCAAACAAGAATCACTTGAGAAACAAATCGAGCTATTGCAAGAGTACAAAAACTCGCCTTTTAGCAAGATGGTTGAGTCAACCGATTTAGAGACATACCCTAAAATTACCAACCCGTTTGGCATTATTTCAGCACTTTCATACATCAAAAAAATCAAACAAGACAGTATGGATTATAAAGCGCGCATTGATCGCTTGGACATTTTAATCAACAAACTAAAAGAAAAACTCTCCTTGCTTGAGGAAATTTATCAGATTGAGCCGATTATGACCAACGAAGATTTGGTCTATGAAGCGCAAAAAGAACTCAACGCTTTTATAGCCGCGCAAGAGGTTGCAAGTACGAGTTACTCTTTACATGTAAAAAAAGTGGAAGAGGCGAGTATTCGCATTACCCAAGATATTACATTGCAAATGAAACGTGCCTTTAATATTGGTATTTTCATTGTCGTTGTTATTGTCATTACGCTTCTGCTCAAATTTGTTGCCAAGCGTTACATCAAAGATAATGAGCGTTTTTACACCGCCAATAAAATCATCAACTTTGCAAACGTCACGCTTATTTTGCTTATTTTACTTTTCTCCTACATCGAAAACGTCTCCTACCTTGTCACGGTTTTAGGATTTGCTTCTGCGGGTATTGCCATTGCGATGAAAGACTGGTTTATGAGCATTCTTGGTTGGATGGTCATCATTTTCGGTGGAAGCTTTCACGTTGGCGATCGCATCAAAGTCAAAAAAGATGGGCTTTCGTACGTGGGTGACATCGTTGACATCTCTTTGCTTCGTATGACCGTCTTTGAAGATATTACATTAACATCGTATGTTGAGAACATTCGTGCAGGACGTATTTTCTTTGTTCCTAATAACCTTATTTTTTCTTCGGTGATTTCCAACTATACCCACGGCACGATGCGTACCGTTTGGGATGGCATAAACATCTATATTACTTTTGAGTCAAACCATAAAAAAGCGGTGCATATTGCCCGTGAAATTACTAAAAAATACTCAAAAGGCTACACAGACATTGCCCGTAAACAACTCAATTTACTTCGCAATCAGTACAGCCTCAAAAATACTAACGTCGAGCCACGTGTCTTCTCGTTTGTTGAGCCACAGGGTTTTTGTATCAGCACATGGTATATGACCAACTCTTACGCAGCACTTACGCTTCGTGGAACGATTGGCTGTGAGATTATCGATGCGTTTAACCAAGAAGATGACATCACCATTGCATACCAAACACACAATATCAACGTGGGCAAGCAACAAAAACCTTCCATGCCATCCGATGAAACAAAGAATTTTGATGAAAAAAGTCTTTTTTAAAACGTTCGGCTGTCGCACCAACATCTACGATACCCAAGTGATGATGGCAAACCTTACAGATTTTGAAGTGACAGAAGATGAAAAAGAGGCTGAGATCATCGTTGTCAACTCCTGCACCGTCACCAATGGAGCCGATACGGGTGTACGAAGCTACATCAACCATGCAACAAAAGAGGGTAAAAAAGTCATTGTTGCGGGGTGTGGCGCGATTAGCAAGGGAGAGAGTCTTTTTAACCAAAAAAAGGTTTTTGGCGTTATGGGACACTCCGAAAAAGCTCACATCAACACACTTTTGAAACAAGAGAGACCTTTTTATGAAATTGGCGATCTTACCTCTTTAGATGAAACAATTGTCCACGAGTACACAGGCAAAACCAAAGCGTTTATCAAGATCCAAGAAGGGTGCAATTTTAGATGTTCTTACTGCATTATTCCCTATGTGAGAGGCAATGCGCGAAGTCAAGACGAGAGCAAGATCATTGAGCAAGTGCAAAAGTTAGCTCTTAATGGCTATGGTGAATTTGTCCTCACAGGCACGAATATCGGAAGTTATGGCAAAGATAAAGGAAGCTCACTGGGTAAACTGGTTCAACAACTAGGCTCCATTAGAGGCGTTAGGCGTATTCGTCTTGGCAGCATTGAGCCTGTTCAGATCGATGAGAGTTTTAGAGAAATTCTAAGCGAGCCATGGCTTGAGCGACATTTACATGTAGCTTTACAACACACCTCTGAGCGCATGTTGGAGTTGATGCGAAGACGCAATAACGTTAAGCGTGATTTAGAGCTTTTTCAAGAACTAAGTGAAAAAGGCTTTGCTTTGGGAACCGACTATATCACAGGGCATCCAGGCGAAAGTGAAGCGATTTGGCAAGAGGCATACAGCACATTAGAGCAGTTTCCACTCACACATCTGCACGCATTTACCTACTCAAAACGTGATGGTACACCCTCAAGTACGATGAAACCAGAGGTAAAAGGCGATGTAGCCAAAGAACGCCTCAAAAGTATAGAAGCGCTTGTAGAGTCGAAAAACATTACTTTTAGACAAAAAAATAATGCAATACCTTTAAATGTCTTAGTCGAAGAGTACAAAGATGACCGCTACATCGGATACGACCAGTTTTTCAATAAAGTCATCATTCAAAGCAAACGCGACCTGCTCAAAGAGTGGGTCAGCATCGAACATTATGAAATAAAACAGGAGGCAAACTATGCGCATTTTTAAATCCCAAAAGCTCATGCTTTCCATCATGGCACTGAGTATTTTTGCTGTATTACTTGCATTTGGGTATTTACGCATAACGCCTAAGATTATTGATCTACCGACCTATCATGCGCTTTTAGAGAGCGGCAGCATCAAAAAAGCCAAAGTCGAAGAAAATGAAGTATGGTTGTATGGTCTTAATGACCAGTTTGTCATCATAAAAGATGGTATAGATATACAAGCCTTACTTAAAAAAGTACCGATAGAGGTGCAAAAATCCAATCCTTTTTTTGAAGACCTCATTATCTTAGGAATGCTAGGAAGCTTGCTCTTTGCACTGCTTGTTTATGCGCGTAGAAAACGAGCTGAAGATGTCAAAAGAGAGCAAGAGACGAACCAAAAAGCTTATGCAAGCTACGATCCTTTTATGAGCAGCATCATACGACCAGTACGTGCCAATGTCAGCTTCAAAGACGTTGCAGGCATCAAAGATGTCAAAGAAGAGCTCGAAGAGATCGTTGATTTTCTCAAAAATCCTGCACGTTACAAACGCTATGGCATTACGCTTCCCAAAGGTGTGCTTTTAGTAGGTCCCCCAGGTGTGGGTAAAACGATGATCGCTAAAGCCGTCGCAGGCGAGGCGAGTGTGCCGTTTTTCTACCAAAGTGGCGCGACCTTTGTGCAGATTTATGTGGGTATGGGCGCAAAGAGGGTTAAAGAGCTTTTCTCGCAAGCTAAAGCCAATGCCCCATCCATTATCTTCATTGACGAGATCGATGCCGTAGGGCGTGCGCGTGGTGGCATGCGTAACGATGAGCGTGAATCGACTCTCAACCAGCTCCTTACTGAAATGGACGGCTTTGAGGACAGCAGTGGCGTTATTGTCATCGCAGCAACCAATAAAATCGACATCATCGATGAAGCGTTGCTTCGTTCTGGTCGTTTTGATAGACGTATATTTATTCCTCTTCCCGATAAAAACGATCGCTTGGAAATTTTGAAAACCTATATGCGCAATAAACCAACCGAAGTCAATTTGGAAGAACTTGCCAACATGAGTGTAGGCTTTAGTGGCGCAGCACTGGCAACCTTTGTCAACGAAGCCGCCATCAATGCGCTTCGCCGAGGTTCTACCATCCTTGAACTCGCTGATTTTGTAGCGGTGCGCCAAAAAGTGTTGATGGGTAAGAAAAAAGTGCTCAGTTTCTCTGATGAAGAGAAGAAAATCCAAGCGCTCTATCAAGCCGCAAAAGCGCTGTGCGCGTACTGGTTTGAGATAGACTTTGATAAAATCAGCATCGTCAATGACCGCCTAAAAGACATAGATCGAGAAATCGAGTCTAAAACACAAATGCTCTCAAAAATCAAAGTGTACCTTGCGGGCATGGTCGCAACCAAACTCGCGTACAATGAAAAATTTACCAACGCCACCGAAGATTTAGAACGCGCTACGACCATTGCCAAAGAGATGGTCGAAGTCTACGGCATGGGCGAAAAACTCATTCCATACGAGAATGATGTGCTCATCATCTTAGAAAATGCACACAAAGAACTTGAGCACTTTTTGGAAGGCATGAACACCGTACTGACCAAAATTTCCGATGAGCTTTACAGTGTAGAGAGCATCTCAAAAGTGCGTTTAAAAGCCATCATCGATGAAGTTCTTTAGTGGATTTTGCCTTGCAAACGAGCAAGAACTCTTCGCTCCCTATCTAAACCAAAGCGATTTTACCGTCGCTGGGTTTAGTTACGGGGCGATCAAAGCTTTTGAATACGCTCTTACATGTAAAGAGCGCATCGACACCCTTCAACTCTTTTCTCCTGCGTTTTTCCAAGACAAAGATGCTAAATTTAAAAAGCTTCAAACCCTCTCTTTTTCCAAAAATAGTGAAGCTTATACACAAAATTTTATGCAAAATATTACATATCCATCTAGCTTTGACATGCAACCTTTTTTCAAACAAGGAAGTTTAGAAGAGCTAAATGAGCTGTTAAACTACACATGGGATGAAATACATTTGCAAGCTCTGAAAGAGCGTGGCGTAGTCATCGAAGTCTATGTAGGCGAGCAAGACACTATCATTGATCCTTTACATGTAAAGGATTTTTTTGTGCCTTATGCGAGTGTTTACTACTTTAAAAGAGTAGGGCATATCTTGAAATGATGCAACCTTTAGATGAAACAGCCGTTTTCAAACGCTTTGAGAAGCCATCTTCTCGTGCCTTTTTTTTTCTGTTCTACACCACCCACTGCGCGCAATGTAAAATCGCCAATGCAAGAATAGAACGCGTCATGCAAAACGGCACATTTGAAGTCGATTTTTTCAAATGTAATCTGGATGAAGCGCCCAAAGTAAGTGAGCATTTTGGCATTCGCTCTGTGCCCGTGTGCATGACCTACAACCAAAAAGGCGAGCAACAAAGGGTCGAATACGCTCTCAAATCTGAAGCGGTTTATGAGAGTATGGTACTGAGTGTGAATACGCGAAAAGGTGATCCAAAATTGCGGTTACTTGGGTTTTAGAGGTTTTATATGTAAAAAAAGGTAAAAGTTTATCTTTGCTTCACTTTTCATTAGATTATTTTATATAGACCAAATGTTCGTTAAATAAATAGTTATATTAAACAGTAGTAGCAAAAAATAAGATAGTTAAATATTATAATAGGAGGTGAATGATGATTGTAGGTAGGAATAAGATATAAATCTTATGTTTAAGACAGTCTTTGTAGATGTATAAGACATCAATATTAAATTTTATTGACATAAATAAGGTACAAAAATTATGATTAAAAATGCAAGTGAAGAGTATTTAAACTCTTGTCGAGAAGCTCTTCAAGAAGAACAAAACAAAAGTCTTTCCAAAACAAATAATTGGGAACATGTTGATAGAGCTAAAGTACATAGTAAATGGGATCTTTTGTATAAAGAAATTGCCCAACATATAGACAATACGAAGCCAGATGATATAAAAATTCAAGAATTGATTGCTAAGCATTATGCTATAGCATGCCAGTTTTATATACCAACAAAAAAAGCTTATATTGCAATGGGTTTATTTTATGAAGATAACCAAGATATGAAAAATTATCATAATGCTTATCATCCTAAAATGGCTGAGTTTTTGGGTAATGCGATGTACTTCTATGCAAAAGCTAATTTATAAAAAAGATAAGCTTTATAAAGCGTTATAAGTGCTTAATATAACGAAATAAAGGAGATAGTCCACTTTAAAAATCTTTAAATAAAGGGAAGAATATAAAAAGTAGCCTGACAATTAAAAGTGACAGGCTACTTTAAATAATTTCTATTTTTCTCCATCCAATTTTTTTACATGTAAAGCTATTCTCTACTTGCTATAATGGTACATTTTAAAAAGTAAGGGCAAATGTGATGTTAGATTATCAAGCGATTCTTGACGAAATTTTGCATGAGATTACGCCTTATTTGGGCGAGGGGAGTGTGGCTTCGTACATTCCAGAGCTTGCACGTGTTGAGCCAAACTCTTTTGCGATGTCGCTTATGTGCGTTGATGGAAGAGAGTTTCATGTAGGCACACACGAAAAACGCTTTTCAATTCAGAGTATTTCCAAGCTTTTTACACTCACTTTAGCGATGCGACTTGCTAATGATTCGCTTTGGGAGCGCATCGGCAAAGAGCCCTCTGGCACATCTTTTAACTCACTCATTCAGCTCGAATACGAAAATGGCATCCCACGAAATCCTTTTATTAACGCAGGTGCCCTTGTTGTCACCGATGTGATTTTAAGTCACCTTCAAGACGCACACCAGAGTGTTTTGGAGCTTATGCGTACACTGAGTGCTAAAGACGACATCAATTTTGATTTTAGTGTCGCAAAATCTGAAGCGCAAACAGGTTTTCGTAACCACGCTATGGCAAATTTTCTCAAAAGCTTTAACAACTTAGACCACGATCCAGCGCGTGTTCTGAACGCTTACTTTCATCACTGTTCCATCGCTATGAGTACGCAAGAGTTAGCCGCATCAGGACTATTTTTAGCCAATGGCGGCAAACAGCTGTGGATAGATGAGCCTATCTTAAATGCACGCCAAACTAAGCGCATCAATGCCTTGATGTTGACATGCGGAACATACGACTCAGTGGGGGATTTTGCTTATCGTGTAGGATTGCCCGCCAAAAGTGGGGTAGGTGGGGGCATTTTAGCCACACTTCCTGGGAAATTTAGCCTTTGTGTCTGGTCACCACGTCTCAATGAAAAAGGAAACTCCTTTGCAGGCACGAAAGCGCTAGAGCTTTTTACAACCAAAACCAAACTCTCTATTTTTTAGGAGCAATCCATGTCCCAACGCTTAGAAATCTCACAACTAGGTTCACCCATCATTCGCACTGTCGCGAAAAAAGTCATAGGTATTCGTTCGCCTGAAATTCAAACGCTGATTGACGATCTGATCTTTACATGTAAAGAGTCTAAAGGTATGGGTATTGCCGCTCCACAAGTTGGATACTCTTTGAGCATTCTCATTATGGCTTCAGCTCCAAATCAACGCTATCCTTTTGCTCCGCTAATGGAGCCAACCGCACTTATCAACCCAAGAGTCATTGATTATTCTGAAGAGCAAGTAAAAGACTGGGAAGGGTGTTTGAGTCTTCCCGGTATCAGGGCGCTTGTACCACGACACACAACGATTGAAGTGATGTACTTGGATAGAGAGGGTAAAGAGCAAACCGTCATCTTTAGAGACTTTCTTGCACGTCTTTTCCAACATGAGTATGACCATCTTATCGGCAAAGTGTTTATCGACAGAGTCGAGAGCACAAAAGATATTATTACGGAAAAAGAGTACCAACGCATCATGAAAGAGAAGGAAGAGATTCAAATACTCTAAGTTAACCTACATTCTTTACATGTAAAGACAACCACGTTTTAGGGCTTACACCATACCACTTCTTAAAAGCCCTTAAAAAGGGGCTTGGTTCAGCATAACCCAGATAGGAAGCAATCGTAGGCGTATCAAGTCCTTTTTGTAAATAATGTACTACTAATTTCTGACGTACTTCGCCTAAGAGCAATACAAAACTACTTCCTTCCTTTTTGAGTTTTTTTTGAAGTGTTCTAGGATGTATGCCCACTTTGTGTGCAACACTTTCTAGTGAGACATCAAGCTCACCTATGGCAATGAGTATGTAGCCTAAGACTTGATCCTTGAGGCTTCCATGCACGCTCATGCCTAAGCTTTGCTCCGCCTCTTTTTCAAAAACACTGAGCAGATAAGGATTGTCATAACTTGTTCTCATCTCCAGTTGTGCTTTGTCGAAGAAAAGGGCGTTTTCAACCTCATCAAAAAGAATCGTCTCGCCAAATATGTTCTGATACGCTTTTACATGTAAAGGTTTCGTGTGCCTAAATGTCGTCTGTTTAGGGAAAATTGGCTGAGGAATAATTTTGTTAATAAGGTGCAAAAGCGCACTTAGATGAATCTCTGCACTATACTTTTCAAGATGTGTTACTTCATTCTCTTTGTGAATGAGTAAACTCAGTTTATAGTTTTCCTTTTCAGTGACAAAGAGAGGTTTGAGTGTTTTACCAATGAGCGGATAGTAGCGACACAGTTTGATAATCGCCTCTTCAACATTACGTGAATGGAGCATCAAATAGCCCAAAATTCCTAAATTATTAGGGCTTACAGCCTCAGCAAACTTAAAAAGGAGACCATCATCACCAGAGATCGTAATGGCTTCTTCGATCAGTTCATTGACATACGATGCTCTCACCTTTACACCTTTAACGTGTAAAGTCTGCATCGTCATATCGCGAGCATTCATAAACGTCGTCGCATCAAACGCATAGTGTTTGGTTAGAAATGAGAGGATAAATAAAAATGCCTCCGCAGGGGCTTGTTTAACTGTGTCTAGTCGCAAAATGTCATACCTTGAGTCGTAAAATGTCACTAAGAATTTCTAGGCAGATTATATACTAACGAGCATTAACCCCGCTTATTAAGGAAGCCAAATGAACACTTACAGCCTAGTACTCGCATTTCACGTTATCTCCATTGCGACATGGATGATAATGCTTGTGTATTTGCCCAAACTCTTTGTCTATCACATTAATGCGCCACATAATGCACAAGTGGTCATTGTACTGCAAGAGAAAAGCCTTTTCAAAGTCGGCACAGTCGCTATGATCTTTTCGATCAAATTTGGGCTCATTTTACTCTACCTCAATCCTCATCTTTTAAACAGTGGTAGCTGGTTACATGTAAAGTTTTTTCTTGTTGCTCTTATGGTGATTTATCACTTTACATGTAAAAAATTCATCATTCAATTATCGAAAAATAGAATAGTACTACAGAACCTTTTGTTTTTTAAAATCTTTAGAATTATTCCCGAGATTACGACTTCGATCATTATTCTTCTTACGATTATCAAGCCACTTTAATGCTAAAAAGAGTGGTATTCAACTTTTAACTTTTTTAGGAAATAGCGGCTTTAGGATGACAATTCTTCTAATAATTTCTCAATAAAAAATGGCTTTTGAATACCATAGCCTTGCCCATAATCGATATTCATTGTTTTAAGTACATCTAAAATCGCCTCATTTTCAACATATTCAGCAACGGTTTTAAGATGAAGAAGTGTTGAAATCTGAGCGATAGACTCCACCATGACTTTATCGATAGGATCTTCTAAAATACTACGAACGAAACTGCCATCAATTTTAAGATAATCCACCCTAAAGTTTTTCAAATAAGCAAACGATGAAAGACCTGTTCCAAAATCATCTAACGAAAACTTACAACCAAGGGCTTTAAAATGGTTAATAAACTGGGTCACGCGCTTAAAATTGGACATCGCTGATGTCTCGGTAATCTCAAAAATAATCTTATGCCCATCGGTATGGTACTTATCAAAAAGCGCTTCAACGTGCCCTTCAAAATCGTCTTTCATCAAGGACTGCCCTGAAAGATTGATCGCAAAAGTGATGGAGGCGAGCGTTTTATTGTCACGCAACAATCTAAACAATGTCTCAATGACCCACAAGTCAATTTTAGGCATCAAAGAGTAGCGCGCTGCTGAGGGCAAGAACGAGTCAGGGTAAAAAACATCTCCCTCATCATTTTTCATTCGAATCAATACTTCATAATGATCGTCCTCACCTTTTAAACTTTGAATCTTTTGTATGTAGAGCACAAATAAATTGTGATTGATCGCATCGTATATCTTTGAAATCCAGTCCATTTCATGGTGCAAACGCACAAACGATTCGCTTTTGGCATCCATAATGTGAAGATTGTTGACACCATTTTCTTTGGCAATGTAACACGCCGTATCTGAAAGGCTCAAAAGCTCTAATGCCGTACCAATCAAGCCATCAATCATCACAATACCAATGCTCACACCAACTTTATAGCGTTTATTTGTCCATGTAAAGTTAAATTTTTCGACATTAATGATAATTTCCCGTGCTTTGATTTGCGCACAGGCAAGATCACAATTGCGTAGAACAATGCCAAATTCATCCCCGCCAAACCTTGCTAATAAATCATTTTCCCCGATACTCGACTCAAACAAAGAAGCAATCTGTTGCAACAAGGTATCACCTGCTAAATGCCCAACACTGTCATTGATCACTTTGAATTTATCCAAATCTAAAAAGAGAAGGGCATGCGTTGTCCCTTTTTCACGTACTTCGTTAATACTCTCTTCGATTTTTTGCTCGAACATTCTGCGATTGAAAAGCCCAGTGAGGCTATCATGTTGCGCGAGCCATTTGGTTTTCATCTCACGCTCAAGCAACTCTGCTATATAAGATTTTATGGAGGTTATCATGACACGAAACGCTCTAGAGACTTTAGCAACTTCATCATTACCTTCAACGACAGGCAGAGTAATATCAAACTTTTGATCGGCTATGCTGGAGGCAACATCGGCTATTTCATTGAGATTTTCCGTTGTTGAGCGAATGGAAAACCATGCAAACAGTGCGCCTGTAAAAATGGCAAGAAAAATATAAAAAAGCCCCTTGTTCGTAATGACAGACAACTCATCTTCAAGGCTTTGACTGTTTAAAATGATACGTGCATAGCCAATCGTTGTATTCTTTACTTTGATACAATGCGCAGAGTCTATCAATGTTGTATGTCTGATTTGCGCGGTATCGTCTTGAGTGCTATTATTTGCCATTTCAAGCAATTTAACACTTTTATCATCATCTAATGTTTGATTGAAATAACTTTTATCGGTACTGGCTTTAACTTTTCCACGTGCATCAAGCAAAAATACCATGTAGATATTTTTGTTTTCGCGAAAACTATGCAACAGTTCATCAAGGGCAATAAGATCGTTGTTGAGCAGAGGTGTTGCAGCATTAATGGCAAGAAGCGTTGCAAACTCCCTACCTTGATTTTCAAGCTGTTTTTCCATAAATTCCGACTGTCTTTCCACGAGATCATAGACAACAAAACCCATAAGGACAGCATGAATCAAAATGACATTGGTAATGAGTTTATGCTTGATAGAACCATAAAAGAAGTGAACGATTTTTTTTATAATATTCATTTAGGAAGTCCTATCTCTTTATCGTATTGCTCTAAAAATTGTACGACTTTATCGTATGTTTCATTACTGGCTAATTCAAATCCAGAAAAACCAGCGTCGTGAAGTAGTTTTTTCCCCTCGTTATGCGTATCAAGTGTAGCAAGTAAAATAGCTATGCGTTCGGCTAAAAAGAGAGGAACTCGTTCATGCACAATAAAACCATTATTGACAAGTATTTCAGTTTCCCATACGACTTCCATCTCTTGGGCTTTTTGAGCGTTTTGTTTACACCAATCCTCATACGAAGTAGGCCAAGTCGCTCCTACTATGGTGTCACCACTATACGCATTCATAATAGATGAAAATTGCGAGCCCACATAAACTTTTTTAATATCTTTATCAATATCTAAACCATGTGTTTTTAAAAAATAAAGCGGCATCATGGCAGCGGCGAGGGCAGTTGGAGCTGGAAAGCTTATTTTTTGATTTTTAAGTTGTTCAAACGTACGCAAATGCGAACTTTTACGGGCTACAAAAATACCTTTAAATGCAGAATCTGGCTTCATTTTAGCAATGACATGGTATCCATAATTAAAACTTGTAACTGTTTGATAGGGATTGGGAAGCGAAAAGTCAAAGACGCGTGCTTGAAGCTTTTGATTGTACTGTGCATAATTTTCGGAAGTTTCTAAAACAAAAAGTGTATTGGGAATATTTTTTTCTAAATAATCCAAAATAGGGCGATAGGAAAGAAACATTTGCTGGGTATTGATATAAGGATGTATTCCAACAATATAAATATTAGAGGCGATCTCTTTTGATGTTGGTCGATACAATGCTTCTTTAGCAAAAATTTCGCATTTTGAAAAAAGCAATATGACGCTTAAAAAAGCGTAAAGAACTGTTTTCACATTCATCCTTGTATCGCTTTAGAACATTTTCTTATTATATACAAAATTTGTGTGTTAATCCGTTAATTTATCGCTTAAAGTCATTGACATGTGTCACAAAATGTAGTACTATTTCACAAAATGAATGACCGTCAGTCATTTAAAAAGGTGCGCTATGGCAAGAATTATTGATAAGGAAGAGAAACGGTGCGACATTGCACGTGCATCTATTGAGCTTTTTTGCGACAAAGGTATTCAGCAAACAAGCATTGATGAGATTGCAAAGAGTGCAGGAGTCGCCAAAGGAACGGTCTATCTCTACTTTAAAAACAAAGAAGAGATTATCTTTACAATTTGGGATATTATCGCTCAAAATCATCGTGATACCTTTCAAAAACGCGTCAAAGAAGAGATGAGTGCTAAAGAGAAAATTTTAGACTTCTATAACTTTAGTGAGTGTGATAAAGAAGAAAACAAAGAGCAGATTCTAAAACTCTATCAACACTTTGTAAGCTCCATGCTTATCGATAAAACAGGGCTTTATACAGCCTATTTTGAGAGTTTTTTTCAAGAAGATTATGATTTTATTACCAATACTTTAAAAGAGGGTATGGCAAAAGGTGAGTTCTATGTCGACAATATAGATATACTGGCCTATACCATCATCATGCTCCTCAAAGGTGCTTTAGTCAGAGCAAAAGCCAGTAACATGGACTTCTATGAAGCCCAAAATACACTTACGCAACATATTAAGTATCTACTCGATCAATGTACAAGGACGGAACCATGAAAAAATTAACTCTTTTATGCCTCGTTCCACTGTTTGCCTTTTCTGGAAATTTGCCTGAACTACTAGGTCTTGCAGAACAAAACAAACACGTGGAAGCTTCACGTTATAACCTAGAAGCAGCTAAAGAGCAAGAATACGCAATGAAAAGTGGATACATGCCTAGCCTCTCTTTGGGTGCCAATCAGACCTATAACCAACAAGAAAACATGTTTACACCCGAAAAAAGTCGTACAGGTGCTGCCACGCTCTCCTTTATCCTTTACGATGGTGGGAAAAGAGAAGCGATGTTTGACCAGCAACAAGCTCTCGTTAAAGCAGCTACATTCTCACTCTCATCTGTACAAAACAATGTTTCACTGAATGTTATCTATTATTATTACAACTACATCAGTACGCTTGCAAGTAAAGAATCAACATTACAGAAGATGGAACAACTCGAAGCAGAGCGTTATCGCTTAGAAAAATTCCTCTCTGTTGGCTCTGCAACAGCCGACGAGATCCAAAAGATCATTTCGACCATCGAACAAACGAAGGTCGACCTTTTAACCCTAGACAACACATTAAACAACATCTCCAATACGCTTGAATATCTAACCGGCAAAGCCGTAAGTGTTGAAGCAGGCTCAACTATCACGCTCAAAGAGGGCAAAGTGGAAGATGCAACACGATTTGACATCTTAGCGTTAGAACAGAGCGTACAAAGCGCCCGTGCTGAAGCACAAGCCGCTAAAGCACCTCATCTTCCAACGATTAAACTCGAAGATACCTACTCACGTTTCAAATACGACTACTCCAACCCTGCGTGGGAGTCTGACAATAACCACCAAAACACCGTTCAACTCTCTATGCAGTGGAAAATTTTTGACTTTGGCTCTACTTCAGCAAGTGCAGAAGCCGCGCAAAAAAATTACCTCTCTAAAAGCAGCGATTTAGCGTATGAAAAACATAAAGCTAAAGCGAGCTTTAAAAGTGCCCAGAACAGTTATGAAACAGCTCTTGCGAAGATTGAAGCGGCTAAAGCCAGACTTACAGCCTCAGAGATGACCTATGAGCTGGTTAAAAAGAAATTCCAACAAGGCATCGTCAATAACGTTACGTATCTTGACGCCCTTAGCGATAAATTCAATGCAAGGTCTCAGCTTCAAACAGCCCTCAACGAAGTTGAATACCAAAAAGCCGTTCTACTCTACGAAATGGGTAAAGAAATAAAAGGAGCTATCCAATGAGAAAAATTTTTGTAGTCACACTATTTATGTTTCAAGCACTAGTTGCAGCAGATGTTTATGCAACCTTTGATGTTGTTAGCGAAAAAAGCTCCGAGCTAGGACTTTCGATTTCAGGTGTCGTAGGTACTTTACATGTAGACGTTGGCGATCGTGTCAAAAAAGGTGATTTACTCCTTTCTTTGCAAAATGCACAAGAAAAAAACGAGTATGAAATTGCACGAAAAAATGCCGAACATTCGGTTAAAACGTATGATAGATACGCCAAAATATCTGATGTGATTGACAAAGAGAAGATGGAAAACTACCTCTATGACAAAGACATTCAGCTCTTAAATGCACAAAACAGAGAGATTATTTTCAAAAAAACAGAACTTCGCGCACCTTATGATTTGGTCGTAACGAAGAAAAATACGGAACTAGGTGACATCGTACTAGGCTCCCAAACAAAACTTTTAACCGTTGCCAGCACACGCGATGTAAAGCTCGTACTCAAACTGGATGAAAAGTACTGGAACAGTGTTAAAGTAGGGCAAAAATTTACCTATAAAGTCGATGGTAGCGATAAAAAGTATGAGGGTGTGATCAGTAAAATCTATCCAACCATTCTTCCAAGTACGCGCGAAATGCAAGCCGAAGTTAAAGCAGTCGACCTTATGCCAGGTCTTTTTGGCAATGGCATGATAAGTGCGGAATAAATCATGTATAAATTAGCCATAAATCGTCCCATAACCACCCTTATGGGTGTTTTAACTTTTATAGTTTTTGGTTTGATGTCTTACAACACCATGCCCATCAATCTTTTCCCCAATGTCGACTTTCCTATTGTTACCGTACAAACGACCTACAATGGCGCAGATCCAGCCACGGTGGAAACAAAAGTAACCGACAAAATCGAAGAGGCAGTCTCTGGCGTTGATGGCATCGATAAACTGATGTCAACCAGCTACGAAGGCTTTAGTGTTGTGACCATTCAGTTTAAACTGACTAAAAATATTGATATCGCAACCAATGACGTACGTGATAAAATCGGTGCGCTTAACCTTCCAACAGAAGTTGAAAAACCTGTGGTCAAAAAACTGGGTGCAACGGGAGGTGTCATCAACCTTTTTGTTGCCAGTGATGGAAAAAATGACATCGCATTGATGCGTCTTGCCGATGAAAAACTCAAACCAAAACTCCAGCGTGTTAAGGGTGTTGGTGAGGTGAATATCATTGGTTTTCAAGAGCGTGAGATTCGCATCTTTATAGACCCTTTTTTACTGAACAAATACAACCTAAGTGCCTCAGATCTTAGTGGTATCATCTCAAAGCAGAACATCAAGCAAGGTGCTGGAAAGATGATCAATCAAAACCAAGAGATCATCATTAAAGCAGAGGGCGATGCTGCCAATATTCAAGAGATCGAAGAACTTTTGGTCAAACCGGGTGTACGCCTAAAAGATGTTGCAACCGTTGTTGATGGACTCAGTGATGCTAAGAGTTTTTCTTCTTACAATGGTCAAAGAGGTGTCACACTTGAAGTTAAAAAAATTGCAGGTGAGAATGTTCTGAACATCATTAAAGGTGTTAAAAAGATCATGCCTGACCTTCAACTTTTAGCGGGTAAAAACAATGAGATCAAAATCTTACAAGACCAATCTGAAAAAATTATGGTCAACATCAACAATGTTCGTTTTGACCTTATTTTTGGTGCATTTCTTGCTATTATCATCGTTTTTGCCTTCTTGCGTAACTTTACAGCCACCATTGTTTCAGCCCTTGCTATTCCAACGTCTGTTATTGGTACATTTGCCATTATGAACGCTCTAGGCTACGACCTTAACCGTTTAACACTCATTGGTCTTACCCTTGCTATTGGTATTTTTATTGATGATGCGATTGTTGTTATTGAAAATATCATGAAAAAAATGGAAGAGGGTATGAAACCTTTTCAAGCCTCTTTTGAAGGTATCAAAGAAGTTGCCTTTTCTATTCTAGCGATCTCTTCTGTTCTTTTAGCGGTCTTTATTCCTGTTGCTTTTATGGACGGAATCGTAGGTATGTTCTTTAACTCTTTTGCGATGACCGTAGCTTCGGGTATTGTTATCTCTTACCTTGTTGCTGTTATGTTTGTCCCATCTATCGGTGCGCGTCTTTTAAGTGCGAAAGAGAGTAAATTTTACTACGCTACTGAGCCTATTTTAAAAGCAATTGATAAAGGTTATGTATCGCTTTTAAAGCCACTTATTCGCTTTAAGACCATTACCGTTCTTGCGACATTTGGACTTTTGTTTGCTTCTATGACACTTAAAGTGGGTATGGACTTTCTTCCAATGCAAGACAACAGTGAGTTTCAAGTTACCATTAAAGCTCCTGTGGGTATCAATTTAGAGACAATGAAGCAAAAGGTGATTCCTGTTGATGAGATGCTAAAGGGTGATCCATCCATCGCATATTCTATCATCTCAGTCGGATATGATGCGGCTAAAAGTCTTCATAAAGCACGTATTTATGTCAAATTAAAACCTGTTAAAGAGCGAACCGTTTCTCAAATTAAACTTATTCAACAATACCGAGAGAAAATGAAAGGTATTGAAGGGCTTGTTATTGCTGTTGAAAAAGTGGATGACTTTGATACAGGTGGCACGACAGCACCGCTTCAAATTGTTCTTACCGGCGATAAATTTGAAACTTTAGATGAAACCTCTACCAAGCTTATGGAGTATTTGAAATCAACGCAAGGTATCGTTGATGTCGATAGAGACTATGAGAGCGGCAAGCCAGAGATGAAACTAAGTATTCTTCGTGAAAATGCCCAAAGAGTAGGGGTAAGCGTTAAAGAGATTGCCGCCGTTCTTGGGTCTGCTTATTCAAGCGATAGTGCCATCTCTTATTATGAAGACAACGGCAAACAGTTTGACATCACGATTCGTTTTAGAGATGATTATCGAATGTCACTTGAAGATATGAAAAAACTCCAAGTTAGAAACGCCAATGGCGAGTTTGTAGCACTTGAAGGACTCATTGCCTTTGAAGACTCACTAGGAACTGCATCCATCAACCGTTTTGATCGTGAGCGTAAAATCCTTGTAACCGCCAATATAGTGGGTACATCTCTTGATAAAGTGGTTGTTCTTGTTGAGGATAAAATGAAAGAGATTCTTCCTGAGGGGTATCATTACCGTTTTACAGGCGATGTTGAGAATATGAACGATACGGGTAAAGCTTTTGGAGCAGCGGTTCTTTTAGCGGTTATCTTAATCTACTTGATCCTAGCA
This sequence comes from Sulfurospirillum oryzae, assembly GCF_025770725.1. Classification (NCBI taxonomy): domain Bacteria; kingdom Pseudomonadati; phylum Campylobacterota; class Epsilonproteobacteria; order Campylobacterales; family Sulfurospirillaceae; genus Sulfurospirillum; species Sulfurospirillum oryzae. Next base: position 476,371 of record NZ_JANZKZ010000002.1, read on the forward strand.
GCCCTTTATGAGTCACTCATTCAGCCGTTCATCATTATGATCTCTATGCCACTTTCCTTAACGGGAATCATGGTGGCGTTGTATCTCACAGACAATACGTTTAGTCTTTTTGTTATGATTGGTATTATCTTACTTCTGGGAATGGTGGGTAAAAATGCTATTCTCGTTGTTGACTTTGCCAACCGTGCGATCAAAGAGGGCAAAAGTATTGACGATGCGCTTCTAGAAGCGGGTGAAAAACGCCTTCGCCCAATTTTGATGACAACCTTTGCGATGATAGGTGCGATGATGCCTCTAGCCTTTGGAAGCGGAGCAGGGCATGAAGCGAATGCTCCTATGGCACTTGCTATCATTGGTGGACTTCTCAGCTCTACTGTTTTAACCCTGCTCGTTGTTCCTGCCATCTATAAGTTCATGTACCCAATGGACAGATGGTTACGTTCATGGTACGAAAAAGGTACTGTTAAATAATCTTTACATGTAAAGAGGCTGTTAAAAAAACAGCCTCTTTATCTCTCTTTTTCTTCATTTACATCCGCAGTAGGTACACTTTTTGCTTTTGACCTATATAGATTTTCGGTTTTATTTTACACTGAGTTTCTATGTTCAGTTCACAGGTTCTCTCTGAAAGAGTTAATACAAGAGCAAAGCTCTTTAACGCGATGTGATTGCATTTGCTTTCACGCAAAATTCCGTTGATTCGGATATGTAAATGCTTTTTAAGGACAAGTAATGAAAAGAACAGTATGTCTCATTTCAGTAGCCGCAGTGCTTGGAATGAATGCTTACGCAAAAGACTATGTTGAAGATGTACATGGTGGCATCTCCCGTGCAACGATTGATGGAGAGCACAAGGCTGCTTTTGACATTGGCTATGGTATGACAAAAACATTGGATAACAAAGTGCTTTTTGGTGTTGCTTTTAATGGTGAATATTCAAATCTACGCGATGGCTCAATGTATGGCGCTGGTACGGATTTTAAACTGGGTTACAACGTTTGGGAGAAGATGAACGCTTATGGCATTGTTGGCGCAAAGCTACAATCCGTTGATGGTAATGCAGGTTATGGTTTGGGTTATGGTTTAGGTGTTGACTATCCTATTACAAGAGCAATTTCAGCAGCAGTTGAATATAAAAACTACAATATGAATGCAAGCAATATTCCTGATTATGACTATAAAACTTTAGGACTTAATCTCAAATACGCTTTTTAATCTACAAAAACAAAGAGATAGCTTAAAAACTATCTCTTTACTTATTTCTTTTTCTATCTTTTTTGGCTTGTTTCGCTTTGGCTTTGGCTTGTGCTTTACGCGCATCGCTCATTTTAGCTTTATCAGAGTTAACCTCACCTACATTTGTTTGTTTCCCTACATACGGTACTGTATGCTTTTGCTGTGTTGAAAGAGCTGCTAATTTATAGCCTTTTTCCATTTTAACGCTATTGTTAAGTAATCCACCCATTATATGTCCTTAGTATTTTTAGAAATGTGATTGGAGAAAAATCGTTGAGAGTTTTGTAACGATATATCTTTTAATTATACTTTATCCTTGCTTTAACCCATGTAAAAGAATTTACATGTAAAGAATTTTGCTTTTATTTCAGCCTACTTGATTAAAATACCACCAAATGTTTTTACATGTAAAAGGAAAAATATGCTTGAGCAAAACCTTATGACCATCCAACAATACGCCATAAAACACAAAATGAGTACCTTTGCAGTTCTAAAACTCGTCAATGCAAAGAAACTCAAAACAATCAAAAAAAGAGTTGACAATCAAGAGCATGAATATATTATTGATGAGACGATTTCATCAAATAAACCAGCGGTAATAAATCAAGAGTTAGAGGCACTAGAATCGCCAGAGCAGGGCAAAAGCATCGACTATGAAATCGAATTTCATAAGCTTTTGGCTAAATACATTGACCTTCAAGAAAAATACGCCAAACTTATCGAAGAAACAAAGTAAATTTGGAATCAGTGTTATTTACATGTAAATAAGAGGGCATCTTTGAAATGATGCCCCATAAGTATTAATGATTTAAAATATCGAGCGTTTTTTCATAAACACTAAGCTTTCTAAGCTCATTATTGAGCTCCTCAGTCAATTTTGATTGAGATTTTAGTTCAGCAGAGATAACTTGGCTCTTGCCAGCTAGATTTTCCATATCAGAAGAGAGGGCATTGCTTTTTGACGAGACCTCTAAAAGTCCACTGCTCACACCTGTCATTGTTTTACTGATATTTTCAACCGCCTGAATGATCGTACTAACCGATACATTGGTCTCTGAAAGGCTTTTTTGTGTACGTTCAGCAAGTTTTCTAACTTCATCAGCAACAACCGCAAATCCCCTTCCATGCTCTCCCGCACGCGCCGCTTCAATCGCCGCATTGAGCGCTAAAAGATTGGTTTGGTCAGCAATATCGGAAATAACGCTTAAAACAACGCGTATATCACGAACATTATTCGTAAGGTTTTCCACTTCGATAACAAGGTTGGCATTATCAACACTGCCTCGCTCCATGCTTGAAGAGAAGACAACAAACTCTTTTTCAACGCCACTAAGTTGTGTCTCAATCGCATCGATTGCGCTAATTGCATTTTGAAGGGTATTTCCAATACTTTCAAGTACAGGCATACTCTGTTTCATTTGCCCTAACATTGCTTTATTAATGTTATTGATCATATTTTGACGGTTGATCTTACGCAATAAGAAGTAACTCTGAAATCCAGCGTATTTTTGTACAAAATTATCGATGTAATCATCTTCAAAGTTTGCTTGATCAACCTGATAGAAAAAGATTGCCGTCAAGGTTTGATTAATGTTGACGCCCAAAAGCTCGCCAAAAGTCGAAAAGCCCACAACAGGAATCTCTTTAAAGGTAAGAAGCTGATTGATCTCCTTGCCATTGCACAGACGTCTTAAAATACAATCATTGAAAATCGCTCCAATCGCTTTTGGTTTGTTGCGACTAAACTCTGCAAAATCATGGTTTGTAGTCTGGACAAAGTCTGTTTTTTCAAGCAAAAGAAGTTCTTCACCTGCTTCTATATCACAATAAAAATTAATTCTATCGTTTGTGACATCAATAGCAGCAACCGAGCGAATATAAATCTCTCCATTGATTTCAATACCAAATGTATAATTGGCAAGTTTATTATTTAACTCATTAGCAGAACATCTAAAATGACTTGTAAGCGCTGCTACGACACCTAGCCCCATGTTGGTATTACGATCTAAAAAGGCGCTAACAGTACGCGTAATCGGATTTGCTTCTAATACAGTAAACGATGTCGATGTTTTTCTAAAATTTTGACTTTTAAAGACACCAAAACGGTACTGTGGTGTCAATTTGATAAATGTAACGACTGCATGATGACGCAAAGTACGTGTTCCATCATAGATATAGGTATTTTGAAAATCTAATTTACCACCAGCACTGCCACCAATGAGTAAACAGGGGAATTTAGCCACATTGTAAACAGCTTCCATAAAAAAGCTCTCACTCGCACTAAGACCATCAATGAGCGTATAACCAAGCGTGTCATCTGAGCGCATTTTAAAAGGAACGCGTACTTTTTTGACTTCTTCAGCAATCATAGCAGAGCGTTCAGCGGCTGTTTTCTTACTTGTAGCCATATCTTCGCTTTTTAGCGCAATAGATGCCACATAGACATCGCTGACCATTTCAGGAGAAAAAAGCATCAAAACAATGTTATCGCCTTCACCAGCTCCAGCAGAAGAATAGAGTGAGGGAAGGGGATTTGAACGATCCAAACTGCACAATTCACCTGCAGTAGTCGAAAGTATCAAAGTCGTATCAGTTGGAAGTGTTTGCTTGAGTTTTGATGCAATAGAAGGAAAATCAAGCGCAGGAGAGACAAAACCTAAAACAACTTTAGGTTTAAAAGGGAGATTTTCAAGTCCTGTTGTAATCGTTCTTTCTTGAAGCGTCAAAGTAACAATAGCTTGATTTGGGAAAGTACGATTGGATGAGCTAAAAGTCTGGTCTTGCGTTGATGATCGAAAAAAATTCAACATGACAGGATTTCCTTTAGAATGAAATTTATAACACCAAGATTACAATGTTGTGCCACAATTATAACAATTATACTCAAAGCATAGAAAGCAAATAGCCATAAATATATAGACAATATATGACCATACTATGACCTTTGTATTTATGCTAGCTCACAAAAAATAAAGATGTACTTAAAACATCTTTGCCCAAAGACGTGACCTATGAACAATCAAAGAATAGTAACTTTTCTATTTTATTAATTATTGAAAACTTAAATTTTCATAGTTAATACTCAATAGTATATTCAAAAATACTACATTAAATTCGTAGCATGAAAATAGCTTATAACCGTATCGTTTTCATTTTCTCTCTTTTATTGCCTTAACATGTAAAAAAGCTACTTGTCGTAACAAAATATGTTACTATTTGTATATTAAAGGTAAAAGTTTAGCTCCGATTCCTTTTCTTCTAAGCACTAAGAAAAAAATCTTATTTTTAAGACCCATTTTGATGCCCCTTCCCTTTATTTTATTATTGATTTTTTCATCCTTTTAGCCTTACATGTAAAGTCGTTTAACACCAGTCAATTCACCGCATTGTGTACAACAAGAAGGGACATTATTCTTTTGTGCTAAGTGTTGTTGTATCTGTTTAGTTGGTAAAACCTTTGTAGCATCTATCATAAAGCAACATGGGGCTTTTGTTCCATCGACAAAGTAATAACGCATCTTTTCGTTCTCTAAGTATGAGCACTGAAATGTTGTATAAGGTAAAGGTTCAGTAGTGTAATGTACTTGGTAACTCTTTTTTGGTTGTATCTGCTGAATCGCAAGAGCAATTCCATGTTCTTGTGCAAAAGCTTTAAGTGGTGCTAGGTCTTGCCCATAATTTAGAGCATAAATTTTGATCTTTTTAGGTGCTAAAGCATGGCAGGCTAAAAGATGCTTGAGAGCTTTTGAAGGTGATGTTCTGCCACTTCGTTTAGCCAGTGCTTCATCTAAGGTATCAAGCGAAAAACCAATGTGATCAAGTAGTACACTGTGTGTTGCAGATAAAGCAATAGTACCATTAGTAATAGTACTAACACGATGGCCTTTACCTTTAGCATGAGCAACCATTTCCCAGAAAAAAGGGTGCAATAGTGGTTCACCTGTTCCATAAAGTAAAAGCATTGTAGGGGATTTTTCGGCTTGAAGAATGCGTTCAAAACATTCCCAAGACATGTGTTTATGTTCTAGTGTACCATTGGGGCAATAGAAACATTTGGCATTACATGCGGTAGTGATTTCGATTTGAGTGAACATTTTATATACTTTCTACAAAACTTGATTCTGCATTTTGAGCATATTTCTAACTTTGTTAATACCATCATAACGGAAATTAAGCATTTTGATCCTTGTCATATTGTTTTATAATTTAGGCTTCGATGACAGATAAAATATCAATGTCATCACGAATATATTTACATGTAACAAATTTACCAGTATAAAATATGTTTAATGAAGACATTTTAACCTAATGGTGTCACAATTCGCGTCACAAAAAATGATTTTTTATACAAATATTTAGAAAAAATGAAATTAGATAGGTAGATCTTTATGGGATTGAAAGTAATATGTTACTATTTTATTGCATTAATAAAAATCAAGCCTTTAGGAAATAATGGTGAGTGATTTTCGTTTGATTCCTCTACTTATTGCTTTTGCATTTAGCCTATCTCAAGCTGCAATTATCGAAGACACTGTTGAAATAAAAATCCCCGTCAAAACAACTTTGAGCACATCAACAGAGAAAATTGTCGTTACGATTTGGCACGACGACACCAAAACAAATACTCCTTTTGTTCTGATCAATCACGGAAGATCCGCGTCACCTACGGATAGAGAAAAATTTGGTAGAGGAAGATACGTCAAAGAATCAAAACGCCTTGTAGAACTAGGTTTTACAGTACTTGTTCCAACACGCATCGGATATGGCGTATCGGGTGGCCCTGATTTGGAGTATACCCCTACAAAACTTTCTCATGCTAATTATCAACACGCTTTTGAAGTCATGGCAACAGAAGGCGTTCATGTTGTAAAACTTGCACAAACTTTGCCGTATGTCAATCCCGAGAATGGCGCGCTTATTGGTATATCGTATGGCGGAGCAATGGTCATAGCGATGAGTACAAAAAATATCCCTAGCATTAAAGCCATCCTCAATCTTTCAGGAGGTGTTGGTGGCGACCCCATCAAAAATCCTGGCAATCCAAGAGATCCACAAAACGCAGAAGATATTTTTCGAGCCTATGGCAAACTCTCTAAAATTCCAACCGTATGGGTTTATGCAAAAAATGATGAATATTGGGGTAAGGAAATTCCTATACAATGGTTTAAGGCTTTTGCTGAGGGTGGGAGTAAGACGGTTATGTACCATTTGGGAACTTCGACTGCTGGGCATTCTGTATTTCGGAAAGATTTTGACACATGGTTTCCAATTTTTACAAAATTAGCCAAAGAACACAATATACTGTAAAAGCAGAAACCCCGAGTTAGGTAGCTTCTGCTTTTTTGATTTAACTTAGATGCCTAGTTCTTGTCTTTTAAAGTACTCTTTACCCACTTTACACAATGGACAAGCATTGGGTGCTTTTTTTCCTCTGTGAATATGTCCACACACCTCGCACACCCAAATCTCTTCTTCTTCATCCTCAAAGAAACCATCTTCTTTCATCGCATCTTGCAATGCTTTATACTCGCGTTCATGTTCGATTTCTACTTTACCGATGGCATTGAAAAGTCGTGCAAGCTCTTTGTGCCCCTCTTCTTCCGCAATTTTTGCAAAACCTGGATACATTGTTGTATGCTCATAGTTTTCACCTGCCATTGCTGCATCAAGGTTTTTGAGTGTTACTTCAGTCTCAGCACCATCAACCAATTTATGGTAGGCTTTAAACTCAGCTCTTGCGTGCCATTTTTCATTTTCTGCCGCTTCTCTAAAGTGGCGTGAAACGGCATGCCAGCCCTCTTCTAGCGCAATGTCAGCAAATAAATCGTATTTGTTACGCGCTTGTGACTCACCAGCAAATGCTTTCATAAGATTGACCGCTGTCAAATCTGTTGTCACACACTCCATTTCTTGACCACAACAGGTAAGCTTACCACCACCTACATTTTGAACTTCAACTTCGTTACCACATTTATTACATTTGTATGTTTCATACTGTCTCATTTTTTCTCCTCAAGTTTTTATGATGTAATTATAGAGAAATAAGCTTAAAAGATAATAAATACTAAACAATAAAATTTATTATTTGTTTCTTCTTCTTTTGATTCACAAAATTATAGGCAAATAGATCTATTTTAGGCTATTTTAGTACGTTTTGCTATTTTCTTTCTAAGGTTTTTACCAATACCATAGAGTGTAATTGCTATCCAAAATACCTCTATCAAAAAAGATCCTAAGTTAAAATGAACCAATAAAGAGACGATCAATGCCAAAGCACCTACAAGATTTAAAATCTGATAAGCTAAGGAGTGTATGTCGCATCGTGCAATTTGAAGTAGAAAATAAGCCAAGACAATGCACAACATCCCTACAAAACCGAGCCATTGGAAAAGATCCATCTCTATATTCATCATTAACTACAAAATTCCTTTTTTACTAAAAAACTCTTCAATAGCTTTGGAGCAAAACGCTTTGTCATACATGTAGAGCTCTTGCCATGTTTTACCCTCTAAAAAACTCTTTGTCTCAATCTGATATTTATGTTTGATAAAATGTACAAACTCCAAAACGGAACTAAACAAAAGTGCATATTGCGCCGCTGTAAACTTTTTGAGAAGATCAAATAAACGATAGTAATTCACCATCTTTTTACTCGACTCTTCACCCATACGAAGCGACCAGATGCGTCCAGCAAAATCGTGTTGATACTCAACGCCAGTGCGAATTTCTAACGAAAACTCTCGCAAATTCTGTAAAAATGTCTCTTTGGGGATAAAATCTGTGGTATTGTGGAAAAAAAGATAGATACTAAAAAGAAAAAGGTCTTCGACGCAAGGCGCAAACGCTTTGATCTCACTATACGTCTCTTTTTCAACACTCAACTGCATCCTAAGATAAGCAAGGTGCTTTACGCGCCAGTTATCTTTTTGCTCTGCCCTCTTCTGCCACTCAATCAATGTAGGTCTAGGTATATCGTAACGCTCAACTAAAGGCTTGTAAGATGTCTGCATCGCTTACTCCCAAGTCAGAATAGGCTATTCTATTACTTTTTTTGAAATATTTCAATACGAAAAGTTGATTTGGGATTTATAGAGAGAAAATGTATACCATTTGTTATTTTTCTAAACAAATGGTATACATAAAAAAAGATATTAGATATGAAAGTGTTTTAAAAACTCTGGGTTGTTATCAACTAAACCACGCGCAATCAAGTTTTTGATAACAGTTTGATCGCAGTCGGTATCTTTTGGCCACTCTCTGGTGTATCCATCAAGTGCATTTTTTGTCGTTGCATCAATACCGATAAATTCATCTTCAATAAAAATATCGCGAAGCGCATCAATATTATTGACCACACGCCAGATTAGCATATACGCATTATCCACATCATTACCTTCACAATCAACAACGATCAAGAGCTTCATGTACTCTTTTAAAGGTTTGAGTGCTTCATACACCTCTTTGCCTGCCCTCTTTTTATTGATGGTTATAACGGTAATCGGTGTTTTTGTATCTGTTTTATACTGTTTAAGAGCCTTCACTTCTGGAACCAATGTCGTTACTTTAAAAAGAAGATCTCTATCGCTCAAAATAGTCTTAGAAGGCGCATCAATGACACCTCCTGTACAATCCACCCCAAGCTTACCACCAAAGAGTGCATTCGGAGAAGCATGGTCGAGCGCATCGCATACGCCCTCACTAATGAGTAAACGCTTTGCACTGACACGATTCAAAATGTAATCGCTCAGTTTTTCATAATCATCTAGTTCTGGTGCATTTTCATCTACAAAAATCGCATGCTTCACAAAGCTCATCTGCCCTACACCCCAAAAAGCATGCATAAACTGTTTCGCATGCCCTGGGTAAAGTACATTCATTTTCGCCAAAATAAAATTATGGAAAACCCCATTTTCAGGCATATTATAATCAATCAAATCGGGTGCTGTTGTTTTTAAAAGTGGTAAAAAGATGCGTTCTGTCGCCCAGCCCATGTATTTATCTTCCAATGGAGGTTTGCCTACAACCGTGGCTTGATACACTGGTTTTTCTTTACATGTAATGCAGGTCACATCCATCACAGGATACGGCTCTTTAAGTGTGTAATAGCCAGTATGGTCACCAAAAGGTCCTTCGATCTCACTCAAAGCAGGATCAACCCATCCCTCAATGACAATGTCCACGTCTTCAGGCACGTAGATAGGATTGGTCAGTGACTTCACAAGACGAGCACTTTTATCTTTGATGAAACCGTAGAGTAAAAGCTCAAACATACCGATCGGCATTGGCGCTTGTCCACACCAAATATAAAGTGGATCGCCACCAATTCCAATGCTTACAGGCATCTTTTTACCCGCTTTTTGGTACTCATGGAAAAAATGCGCACTGTCTTTGTGAATTTGCCAGTGCATACCAAGGCGGTTCTTATCGTACACTTGCAAGCGGTACATGCCTAGGTTTTGTTTTGTGCCATCCAAACTTTGCGTATAGACTTGTCCCATCGTGATGAAAGGTCCACCATCTTCGCTCCATGTCGTTAAAATGGGAAAATCATAAAGATTTGGCTCTGTGTAGACTTTCGTTTGACAGACACCCTTGCTTTTAAGTCGTTTTGGCAGAGCATTTTTAAGATTAAAAAGAGTTCCAAGCATCCCCATTTTATCCATAAAGGAGGTTGGCGGTTTCATGTGCATTAAAGATTCTATCTGGTTTGCCACAACATTAGGATTTTTGCCAAATATAAGCTCTGTGGCTTTGGTTGAGCCAAACACATTCATGAGGACGGGCATATCAAAGCTTTTACCCAGTCTTTTGCTCACAGGTTTTGTAAATAAAAGTGCTTTAGAGTCCTCTTTTTTAACTTCAATGTAAGCAAGATGCGGAATTTCAAGGTCTATATCCAACTCTTCATCAATGACACGTAAAAGATCATTTTGGCGTAAAAGATCAATGATTTTCTGCATCCCTACCCTTTAAAAAATTTCATTAAGTGCGATATGTTCAGCGCGTTCTAAAAGAGCTTTTGCACCACGGTCGAGTACTTTTTGAGCGAGGGCTTTTCCCACAGTTGCATATTCCAAACGTGTGACACTTATCTCTTCAGTGAGCATTTCTGAGCCATCAGGAAGACCAAGAATAGCTCTTACATGTAAAGCATTTCCATTAATCTGCGCATTCACGCCAATAGGCACTTGACAACCACCTTGAAGCACAGTGATGAAATCTCGTTCAACACGCGTTTCGATGATCGCATCTTCATCGTTAAGTACCGAAACCAAGCGTTCAACTTCTGCATCACAGACAATTTCAATACCAAGAGCCGCTTGACCAGACGCTGGAATCATCACCTCTTTTGAAATAGGCGTAAAGTAAGTCACTTCCGAGCTCAGACCTAAACGATTTATACCAGCACTTGCCAAAATGATAGCATCGAACTCGCCCTCTTTAAGCTTGCGAATCCGTGTATTGACATTGCCACGTAAGTTTTTGATCACAAAATCAGGGCGCAGTTTCAAAAGTTGCATTCGGCGTCTCAAACTCGTTGTACCAACCACAGCCCCTTGAGGAAGTGCTTCTAATGAAGCGTATTTTTCAGAAAGCATAGCATCACGAACATCTTCACGCTTTGTTATGACACCAAGTTTTAGTCCCTCTGGAAACTCCATCGGAACATCTTTAAGACTATGCACCGCAATGTGTGCTTCACCTCTTAGCATTGCCTCTTCAAGTTCCTTTGTGAAAAGTCCTTTACCACCAATTTTTGCCAGAGCAACATCTAAAATTTTATCACCTTTGGTCATCATAACAGAAAGCTCCACTTCCAAACCAGGGTGCGCCTTTTCAAGTTCAGCTTTAACATGTTCTGACTGCCAAAGGGCTAGTTTACTACCACGAGTTGCAATAATTAGTTTTTTCATTTAGACTCTTTTATAAATTTTCTATACGCGCGTTTTGTGTCATCTTTTTTGCCATCAAGGTAGATCGTAGGTGTACCATTGACCATCATAGCATTTGCTAATTCTTGGTCATTGTTGAGTTGTTTGAGAATAGGCGCTTGATTGATCTGCTCAACGGTAAAGTTTTTGCCTAGAGCTTTGTTGAAAATATCAAGTATCGCTTTTTCATCGGTCTCTTTAATGTCAAAAAACTCTTTATAAACCTTATAAACAATCTCTTTATCGCCCAATTCTTCGGCTAAAATCATTGCTTTAACTAGCGTTGGTGATGCTGGATGGATATTGAGCGGAAAGTGATAATAAAAAAGGGCAAACGTTTCAGGATATTTTTTAACATCCGCAATCACTTCGGGCACAAAGTCCATACAGAAAGGACAGAGGGGGTCGCTAAAAACAACGATTTTATGCGGTGCGTTTATGTTACCAAGAAGAAGATGCTCTTTGTTATACGCAGAAGCTTCCATGTCAAGTGAATAATTGCCTTTCATACTTCGACCGCTACTTAAATCTGCAAAATCTTTACTCAAAATTTTTCCATTTGTAAAGACAATGTCATTGACCGAGATTTTTTTACCCTCTTGTTTCACCAAGTTTAAGTCAATACGTACAAAATAAACCATCCAACCCGAAAGATCTTTCATCTCTTCTTTTTTAAGAATAACGACTTTGTCAAATGTATAGTTTTCATTCGGTGCTATCGCTTTTTGTAAAAATGTTGTAACTTTAGCATCAAGTCCCACAGAACTCTCTGCTGCGAAAAGCGAAACACTACTTAATGCGATGATTGTCGTCAATAACTTCAACATCAATGATTTCATCTTCATTTCCTTGTTTAAAATGATGTGGAGGATTTTCCTCTTTTACATGTAAAAATTTTGAAGCAAGCAGTGTCACGATAGAGCTAAATTGCAACAAAAGCCCTATAATATCACCTAAAAAGCCGGGCAAAATGAAAAGGATTGCTCCTACAATTGCCCAAAGATTAAGTCTTTGAAACGACTCAATGCTGATTTCTCCTTGCATGAGGGCATTTAGATTTTGCATCAGCGTGACACGCATATTTGCAAGTAAAATAAACCCAACAACTGCAGATAAGATAAGCTCAACAAATGTTGCAACGGCACCGATAGCTGAAGCGATGTTGACACTTACCATTACCTCTAAGAAGAGATAGATCAAAAAGTATTTCACGCGAGTAGTTCCTTAAGTTTTGAAAGAGCTTCCTCTTTTTTAACAACAGTTTTTTCTAAAGTTTTTCGCTCAACAATCTCAACAAAGCCCTCTTCAAGCTCTTTACCAACGATAAGCGCATAAGGAAGACCAATGAGTTCATAATCTTTCATTTTAAAACCAAAACGCTCATTACGATCATCCAAAAGCACACTCAAACGCTCTTTTTTCAAAGCATTGTATATCTCTTCAGCATAAGCACTTTGAGCCTCATCTTTACCATTAGAGACGATGATGTCAAGCAGATATGGAGCCGTTTGCTTGTTCCAGATACATCCTTTATCATCGTGGCTTGCTTCGATCATAACTGCAACCAAACGACTCACACCGACACCATAGCATCCCATGTAAAACGGTTGTGCTTTGCCATTTTTATCTAAAAAGGTTGCGCCCATAGCTTTGGCGTATTTTTGTCCTAATTGGAAAATATGCCCTACTTCAATGCCTTTCGTCACACCTAGTTCGCCACCACAACAAGCACAACGATCTCCTGCTTTAACGCTCACAAGGTCTTTATAACGATCTTCGTTGAAGTTAAACATGGAAACACCGACCATGTGAAAGTCTATTTCATTGGCACCACAGATAAGATTTTTAGCCTCTTTCAGTTCAAAATCTATGTAAAATTTTACACATTCTAATCCAACAGGTCCAATAAAGCCCGCTTTGAGCCCTGCACGCTCAACCTCTTCAAGGCTTGCATCGACAAGATCGAGTGCGCCACACGCATTTTGCGCTTTGGTCTCTTGAAGCTCATCGTTTCCTCTTACAAAAAAGACAACGACTTCTTCTTTGTCAACATAGATTGCTTTTTTAACAACGGCTTTAATACTATAAAAAGGATCGACTTTAAAAAAGTCGCACACGTCGTCAATTGTTTTCATATCGGGAGTTTTGAATTTGGAAAGATTGGCTTCTGGTGCTTCTGCATTCGTTGTTTTAGGAGCACGTTTGGCTGCTTCAATATTCGCGGCATAAGAGCACTTCTCACATACAACGATGTCATCTTCGCCATTTTGTGCCAACACCATAAACTCTTTGCTACCACTTCCGCCGATGGCGCCACTATCGGCTTCCACCGCTCTAAAGTTTAGACCTAAACGTGTAAAGATTTTGGTGTAGGTTTTTTCCATAACATCAAACTCTTTTTTCATACATGCTTCATCTTCATGAAAGCTGTAACCATCTTTCATTGTAAACTCACGACCTCTTAAAAGTCCAAAGCGAGGACGTGCCTCATCACGGAATTTTGTCGTAATTTGGTACAAATGCAGTGGTAATTGCTTATAACTGTTGATGCGGTTGCGAACGATGTCTACAACAACCTCTTCATGCGTTGGTCCTAAAACAAATTCATTCTCTTTTCGATCTTTAAAACGGCACAACTCTTTGCCAAAAACATCATAACGTCCACTTTGTCTCCAAAGTTCTGCAGGTGTAACGACATCCATCTGGATCTCTTGTGCACCCGTTTCATCCATCTCTTCTTTAACGACATTTTTGATTTTATCAAATACGATTTTTCCCATAGGCAAAAAGTTATACAATCCACTACCTACTTGTGAGATAAAACCGCCACGCACCAAATATTGATGGCTTGGAAGCGTTGCATCTTTAGGCGCATCTTTTGTTGTTGGTGCATATAATTTTGAAAACTTCATTACTTAACTCCCATTTGGTATTCACATTTATACATATTCATTCGTTTTGTTTGATCTTCGTTAATATTAAAAATATATTGAACCGCTTGTACAATGGTATCGGATTCTGGTTTTTCAGCGACTTCTTTAAGGTTTTTTGTTGGCGTGTGTAAAAAGGAGTTAAAAGCATGGTGAAGGACTTTTGAAACTTGATCTTGTATCTCTTCAGGAATATACCCTTTTTTCACCGCTTTTTCTAACTCTTGCAACGAGCACTCTTTTGCATGATCGCGTATCTCTTTAATGATAGGATCAACACACATGCTCTGCAACCATTTGAAGAAATCCATCGTTGAACGCCCTACAATAGAATAGGCAATCTTAGCTTGTTCTTCACGAAGTGACATGTTCTTATTGACAATCTCTTCAAGATCATCCACCGCGTATACATGTAAGTCTTTATGCTCTTTTACATCAATGTCGCGAGGTACTGCAATGTCGAACCAATAGCGTGAAAACTCCCTCTCTTCAACCATATCATCGGTAATCACACTGTGAGGTGCGCCTGTGGCAGTAAAAACAAGGCGATAACGGTTGATATACTCGGTCAGTTTTGCATAAGGAGCTGTCGTTGCAAGCTCCCCTAGTTCGGTGGCTAATGCCTGAGCATGCTCTAAATTGCGGTTAATAATAATAACATTAACCCCATTAGCAATAAGATGTTTTGCCGCCAATTGGCTCATCTCTCCTGCTCCTACAACCAATGCACTCAAACCACCAATTGTGCCAAAAATATCTTTGGCTTTATTGACAGCGACACTAGAGACCGAAACGGGGCTTTTTGAGATGTCCGTACGACTGCGTACTTCTGCGGCACAGCGAAACGCATGATGCATCGCACGTCCTAGTTTTTGTCCACAATAGTTATTTTCAAAGGCAAATTTAAACGCCTCTTTCAGCTGCCCTGCAATTTGTGTCTCACCAATTACCAAACTGTCCAGAGAAGAACAGACGGTAAAGAGATGATGAATCGCACCATTGTCTTCATAAATATCAGCTCTACCCTCTAGCTCTTCGCGTGGAACGCTTGAAACATGGCTTATAAGATCAAACGTATCACTTAACGCTGATGCACATTCTGTTACACTCATGATCACTTCAACACGATTACACGTTGAAAGTAAAATGACCTCATTGATCGCAGCACAAGAGATCAATGTGCCCATGAAATGGCGGCTTTTTTCTTCCGAATTAAACGCTAATTTTTCGCGAATGCTAATATCGGTGTTCTTGTGTGTAAAACTAATGGTGAGATAATGCATTAAAAATTCCTCTCAATCATATCTTTAATAATGGAGCTAAGACCTACATCTTCTTCTTTTTCGATAACCGCTAAAGCTTCCAAGCCTAACTTTCTTGCATAAGCAATTGAATCTTCCAGCGCATTTGTTTCGTTCATTTTAGTTTTGATCCACTCTTTTTGTGCATCGTCAAGCTCTTGTTGAAAGAAGGAAAGAAGTTTAGTTTGATCATCTTTGCAGAGTTTGCGGTACATGTAAAGATA
Organism: Sulfurospirillum oryzae; assembly: GCF_025770725.1. NCBI lineage: Bacteria > Pseudomonadati > Campylobacterota > Epsilonproteobacteria > Campylobacterales > Sulfurospirillaceae > Sulfurospirillum > Sulfurospirillum oryzae. The sequence continues at coordinate 491,994 of NZ_JANZKZ010000002.1, forward strand.
AGGGAGTGTTGTTTTTCCCTCTTTAAAATCGTTCAAAGAAGGCTTTCCAAGGGTTTCGCTGCTTTGGGTAATGTCTAATATGTCATCGATGATTTGAAAAGCAAGCCCCAAATTTTTGCCATAGAGTGCATAAATTTCACCATTTTTTCCAGCAAGCAATGCAGCCGCTTTGGCTGATGCTTCAATCAATGAAGCGGTTTTTTTATAAATCATGTCAAAATAGCGCTCTTCGCTGTCGTTAAAAGCACTAGAGAGTTCAACATCTAAAAGTTCACCCACAGAGAGGAGTGCTACGGCATGAGAGATACTATAGGCAACATCATCCGGCATTCGCGTGAGTTCGCTAAAGCCTTTGGAGTAGAGAATATCGCCTAACATAATGGCTGTTTTGTTGCCAAAAAGAGCGTTTATAGAATCTTCACCGCGCCTTGTGTAAGCGTCATCGATCACATCATCGTGAAGCAAACTTGCCGCATGAATAAGCTCGACAATAGCTGCTAGTTTGAGTGAGTCTTCACTCACTCCTGCAATCTTCAAAATAAGTTTTGCTCGTAACCGCTTACCTTTAGGAACTCTGTGAAAGAGCTCAACACTGCGTGCGTCACCTAAAGAGGCAACCATCTCAACCATCAAATTTTCAACTTTTTCTAGCACCTGTTATCCTACCGTGGTTTCTTTTTTGGTTTAAACTCAACTTCTACGCGTTGTAAATTATCTTCTATAAATATATCTAAAATTGCCTCTTTATTCCTTTGATCGAAGTCATTAAAGACGATAAAGAGATAGGTTCTTGAATTCATTTTGTTTTCACCATCAGGCAACAAAGGTATCATCACCCGTTGCAATGGGTATTTTTTTTCTAAAATGTACTGTGTCGGGTACCCTCTATAGTTGACTAAAAGAGTCAACATATTGTTTGTAAAGAGTGTCCAGCGAAGCTTTAACAGATACTCATTATTCGGATTTTCAGCTGTTGGCTTCTTTGTGACCTCTTTATGATTGATAAAAACCAATCCAGGTTCATCCTTTTTAAGGATAAATTGATGCGAATATTCATATTCTACCACAGCAAAAAGCGTGTGCGAACTAAAAATAAGCCAACACAATCCACACCATATTTTATTCATTTTTAGTTAATATATCCCCAACAGCGGTTATAAAAAGATCATTACTATGTTCCATCACAGCATCCATATCTTCCATTAAAACCGTACCAATCATGTTCTCTAGGGCATCTGCATCCATCTGCTTTTCCAGTAAAATTTCCATAGCACTGTAACGATCAACCAGTTCTAAAAGTCTTGTTTTAACAAGCTCTTGGTTAGCATTAAAGAGAATATCGAAAAATTTGCTTCGAGGACTCCCCATAAAAAAGTCATCTTCATCTTCATATAACATCGTTTCTCCTCTGCTTTATAAAGAAAAGATTATAGCACACTAAAGCTTGTCTCATCTGAAATAAAGAAACATTGTTTTGATTTAAAAGAGATTTTAGTGCTAACAAAGTGTTAGCACTAGCCTACTGATCAACCTAAAATCAACAGTATAAGAATGCCTAAATTACAATATTTACATAAAATTATATGTATAATAATCAGCATATTTTATTGTGTTAGTATCATCAAAATCATGAAATGTATTTGTATTATTTGTCTATGAACGTACGTTACATGTAAAGATTTAATGTGACATTTTTCACCCTCCTCTGCCCACAAATGCAATCCCTACTTTTTTAATCATTACTTTTTTTATAAGGTTACTTGACATTGAAAAAAAAATAGTCTATACTTTCAGCAACAAAACAAAAAAGGATTTGAAATGAATCAAGAAACACTCGCTTTACATTACGGATATGATAAACAGCAGTTTGGTACAATGTCAGTTCCTATCTATCAAACTACTGCATACGACTTTGGGAGCGCAGAAACTGCGGCGAACCGTTTTGCACTCAAAGAACTTGGACCTATTTATACACGTCTGAACAATCCTACAACAGATGTCTTAGAAGCACGCATTGCCGCCGTTGAAAATGGTGAAGCAGCGATTGCAACTGCAAGTGGTCAAGCAGCCATCTTTTTTGCCATTGCAAACCTCGCAGAAGCTGGCGATAATATCATTGTTGCAAAGAAGATTTACGGTGGAGCAACAACGCTTTTAACACATACGATTAAACGTTTCGGCATCAAAGCGAAAGTCTTTGATAGTGATAGCGCTGATGATTTGGAAGCACTCATTGATGATAAAACCAAAGCGATTTTCTTTGAAACGCTTTCAAACCCACAGATTGCGATCCCAAACATCGACAAAATCGTCTCTATCGCTAAAAAATACAACATCCTTACCGTCGCTGACAACACTGTAGCAACGCCTATTCTTTTCCAGCCACTTAACCATGGCATTGATGTTAGTGTTCACAGCGCAAGCAAGTATATTAGTGGTCAAGGGAGTGCCATTGGCGGCTTGGTTGTTGAAGCAAAAGGACTTAATGCTAAACTTATTGGAAACCCACGCTATCCACAATTTAATGAGCCAGATGAGAGTTACCATGGTTTAGTCTATGCAACCTTGCCATTCCCGATTTTTTCACTTAGGATTCGCCTTTCTCTGATTCGTGACATTGGAGCAACGATAGCACCGTTTAACTCTTGGTTACTTATTCAAGGGCTTGAGACACTCTCTTTACGTGTTAAAGAGCACTCACGCAATGCGTACAAAGTGGCAAAATTCTTAGCTTCACATCCAAAAGTGAAAAAAGTTTCTTATCCAGGGCTTGAGAGCGATCCTTTACATGTAAGAGCCAAGCAGTACTTTAAAGACGCTCAAACATCAGGTCTTTTAAGCTTTGAAGTGGAAGGCTTAGAGTTTGCAAAACATATTTTAAACTCAACAAAAATCTTCTCTGTTGTGGTTAACATTGGTGATTCTAAGTCTATTATTACCCATCCAGCAAGTACAACACATCAGCAACTCTCACTTAAAGAGTTAGAAAAAGCAGGTGTCAAAGCGGGACTGATTCGTTTAAGTATCGGACTTGAAAATGCGGACGACTTAATTGAAGATCTTAAAATTGCGTTAGGTTAAGGAGTATCAATGTCATTACTCTCAACCAAAGGGATGTATGGTTTAAGTGCCATGTATCAGCTCTTTTTATCAAAGAGTAACAAGCCTTTACAAATCAAAGAGATCTCGGCACGTGCTGAGATCCCTCAGAATTATTTAGAACAACTTTTGATCCTGCTTCGACAAGCAGGCTTAGTGAACAGTGTTCGAGGTGCTTATGGTGGGTATCTTCTTGCGAAAAACGCTGAAGATATTTTGGTCAAAGATATTTTGATCGCACTTGAAGGTAGCCTTGTTGTGACCGATGGAGAGGTAAAAGACCCTGTTTTACGCATTTTTTATGAAGAAAGTAATGCTAAAATACAAGAGATTTTTAACCTACCTCTATCAGAATTCGAAGTTTACGCTCAGCGTCTGAACAACCAACTAAACTATAGTATCTAAGGAGTTTATCATGTATGCACACAATGTAACAGAACTTATTGGCAATACACCCCTTGTAAAACTTAACCATGCATCGAATGCGTCAAACGCTTTGGTTCTTGGCAAATGTGAATTTCTAAATCCTTCGCACTCTGTTAAAGATCGCATTGGATTCAATATGATTAAAACGGCACTTGATAAAGGTTTAATCGATCATAATTCAATTATTATCGAACCAACCAGTGGCAATACAGGTATTGGTTTAGCAACCGTGTGCGCAAGCCTTGGGCTAAAACTCATTCTGACAATGCCTAGTTCTATGAGCTTAGAAAGACGCAAACTTTTGGCTGCACTTGGGGCTGAACTTGTACTTACTGAGCCAACATTGGGCATGAGGGGTGCGGTAGAGAAAGCAACTGAGCTTTCAAAAGAGACGCCAAACTCTTATGTACCACAACAATTTGCCAATGAATCAAATCCAGCCATTCACTATGCCACTACTGCAGAAGAAATTTGGAAAGATACTGACGGAAAAGTGGACATCTTCGTTGCTGCAGTAGGAACAGGTGGAACGATCACAGGAACAGGAAAAAGACTTAAAGAGCTCAATCCAAATATTCAAATTATTGCGGTTGAACCAGAAACATCCCCTGTTCTTTCAGGAGGAGCTCCAGGACCTCATAAAATTCAAGGCATTGGTGCAGGATTTATTCCAGCTGTTTTGGATACAAAAGTGTATGATGAGGTCATCAAGGTAAGCTATGAAAATGCTATTGAAACTTCTCGTAATTTGGCGAAACAAGAAGGACTACTTGTTGGCATTTCCGCTGGTGCAAATGTCTTCGTTGCCTCAGAAATTGCACAAAAAGCAGAAAACAAAGGTAAAACTATTGTTACTATTTTATGCGATACAGGTGAGCGCTATTTAAGTGCAGGTTTATATGAGTATAAAGAGTCGTAAAAACGACTCTTTCTCTTTTTTATCTCTATTTCCTTTGCCTTTAATTGATTTTATGGTACTATTTTCCCAACACAAAAGGGGCATGTGTATACCATGAAAAGAATACCTAGCATTATTCTCAAAAAGCCTATATTACTCGGCTCAATCACTTTTGTTGTTAATCTTTTTATTAGTACAATACCTGTTTTAATCCTCCATGAAAAACATTTAGAGCAATTCAAAAATACATTTGACCTTACAGATTTTCTCAACTCAAACTTACTCCTTGAACAACAAGGAATTGTCCATGGTGCACTTTTTTACTCTTTTTTATTTTCCATTATTCTCTCAACACTTGTAACATTTCTTGCGTTTTTTTTAAAAAAATCTTACCTTGAAGTTGAAAATCTCTCACACTTTGATGGACTCACAGGATTGTATAACCGTTTAATGTTTATGACGATTTTTGAAAAAGAGATTCATAAAGTTAAACGTAACCGTAGCAACCATCTCTTTTTAGTTATTCTTGATATTGATGATTTTAAACCTATTAACGATACTTTTGGACATCTTGTTGGTGATGAAGCCATAAAAACAACAGCACATACACTCCAATACCTCCTTCGTACTTCTGACACAATTGCGCGTTTTGGCGGTGATGAGTTTATTATCTGTATTGTTGACCATGACAAAGACGCAGCTTCGGTTATCGTCAATCGTATTTTAAATGAATTTAACAACAAAACGATTCCAGTGACACGCAATGGCGATAAACATGACCTTCAAATAAACCTAAGCATCGGTTACACTGCCTATAAAAATGAAGATGACTTTAAAACAATGCTTCATCGTGCCGACCAAGCCCTCTATATTTCCAAGGAAGCTGGCAAAAACACCGCTACCTTCTTAGCTTAAAAACATTTCTAAAGTTCTTACAGAACTCTTAACACGTTTTCAAAGCAAAGCTTCTCAAACTACGTTAACACTTGGTTTTGCTCAGCGCAATGCTCGCGCACATACGTGCTTTGACTTCTTCCAGATTGAAAAGTCTATTAATCAAGCTTTTACCCCCATTTTTGTATAATCTCTTAAAAACTTACATAAGGCACACAGACTCATGAGTGAAAAAAGCACCGTTTACAACCCAAAAGAGATCGAAGAGAGTTACTACAAAATTTGGGAAGATAGAGGCTATTTTGAAATTGATGGCAATAAAACAATTCAAGAAGAAGGTAAAAACTTCTGTATTATGATGCCTCCTCCAAATGTCACAGGAAGCCTCCATATCGGTCATGCCCTCACTTTCACACTTCAAGATATTATCACCCGTTTTAAACGAATGGACGGTTTTAAAACCCTTTGGCAGCCGGGAACCGATCATGCAGGTATTGCTACACAAAATGTGGTTGAAAAACAACTCTTAGCACAAGGCATTACAAAAGAAGAGCTAGGACGCGAAGCATTTTTAGAAAAAGTTTGGGAATGGAAAGCTTACAGTGGCGGGCAAATTGTTCATCAGATGCGAAAGCTTGGCGTTTCTCCTGCTTGGAGTAGAGAACGCTTTACGATGGATGATGGACTTAAAAACTCTGTTAAAAAAGCCTTTGTAAAATACTACAATGAAGGCTTAATCGTTCGTGGTAACTACATGGTCAACTGGTGTACCCATGATGGCGCACTTAGTGACATTGAAGTTGAATTTGAAGCCAATAAAGGCAAGCTTTACCACCTCAAATATTTTCTGAAAGACTCTAGTGAGTTCCTCATCGTAGCAACAACACGTCCAGAAACCTACTTTGGCGATACTGCGGTTATGGTTCACCCTGACGATGAGCGTTACAAGCAACTCATAGGCAAAAAAGTGGTTTTACCACTCATTGATCGTGAGATTGAGATCATTGCGGATGAGCATGTCGATATGAGCTTTGGAACAGGGTGTGTTAAAGTCACTCCTGCGCATGACATCAACGACTACGAAGTGGGTAAACGCCACAATTTAGAATTTATCACTATTTTTGATCCAAGCGGTATTTTAAATGAGCAGTGTGGCGAATTTAAAGGTCGTGAGCGCCTTGAAGTCAGAAATGATGTTGTTTCAAAACTCGAAGCTCTTGGCTTTGTCGATAAAATCGAAGATTATGAGAACCAAGTAGGACACTGCTACCGTTGTAAAAATGTGGTTGAGCCTTATATTTCAAAACAGTGGTTTGTTAAAAAAGAGATCGCAGATGGTGCGATTGCAAAAGTCAATGAACACTTAGCCGAATTTTACCCAAGCCACTGGATCAACTCCTATAATGCGTGGATGAAAGAGCTTCGTGATTGGTGTATTTCTCGCCAACTTTGGTGGGGACATCAAATCCCAGTCTTTTACTGTGGTGCTTGTGGTCACGAATGGGCAAGCGAAAAAGAGAATGAGCACGAATGTCCTAAGTGTTACAGCGACATCGTTACTCAAGACCCAGACGTTCTTGATACGTGGTTTAGCTCAGGCTTATGGCCTTTTTCAACGCTGGGTTGGGAAAATGGTGATGTGTTTAAAGGCGAGAAATGGAATGAGAGCGACTTAAAAGACTTTTACCCAAACACCCTACTCATCACAGGTTTTGACATCCTCTTCTTCTGGGTTGCGCGTATGATGTTCTCAGGCGAACACACGCTTGGCGAGCTTCCTTTTAAAGACATTTACCTCCATGCTCTGGTCAAAGATGAGCACGGTCAAAAAATGAGTAAAAGTAAAGGCAATGTCATCGACCCACTCGATACCATAGCCGAATACAGTGCTGATACCTTACGCTTTACACTCGCTATTTTAGCTGTTCAAGGTCGTGACATTAAGCTAAGTGGTGAAAAACTGGAGCAAATTCGTAACTTTACTAACAAACTCTACAACGCTTCACGCTTTTTACTCATGAATGCAAACTCCTTTGAAGATTTAGAAAACATCGAAATCAAAACAGCCCTTGGCGCTTACATGAAAAGCCGTTTGGCAGTGGCTATGGAAGAGGTTCGTGGGCATTTTAGCGATTACCGCTTTAATGATGCAGCAACGACGCTTTACCGCTTCTTGTGGGGTGAGTTCTGTGACTGGGGAATTGAGCTTAGTAAAGCTGACAAAAGTAGTATGGCAGAGCTTGGCGCTATCTTTAAAGAGGCGATGAAGCTGATCCACCCTTTTATGCCATTTATCTCCGAATTTTTGTACCAAGAACTCTCCGACACAACATTGGAATCATGCGAGTCCATCATGGTCAAACGCTACCCTCATGCGCTAGAGCGTGATGAAAAGATTGAAAAAATGTTTGAATTGGTTATCGAAGCGATTGTTGGCATTCGCCGTGCTAAAGCCAATATCGACCTTGGAAACAAAAAAATCGAACATGCCTATATCAAAGTTCCAAATGCTGAAAATCTTAAAGATGCTATTAAATACATCTGTTTATTGGCAAAAGTTGAAAATATCGACTTTACAGAGACTAAAATTCCAAACTCAGCCACTGACGTAGGCGATAACATTGAAGTCTTTATTCCACTTGAAGGTGTCGATTTAAGCCCTATTATCGAGCGTTTGAACAATCAAAAAATCAAACTTGACAAAGAGATTATGAAACTCTCAGGCATGCTTTCCAATGAGCGTTTTGTTGCTAATGCCCCAAAAGAGGTTATTGCAGAAAATCAAAAAGGTTTAGATGACGCCAAGTCAAAAATGGCAAAAATCGAAGCAGAACTTAGCTCACTCGGTGTTTAATCTTTACATGTAAATCCCGTTGGAGTTTTAAAACTCCAACGGAACTTCCTCTTTTCTTATGACTTTGGACGAAAAGGTTTAATAACCTCTTCATGACATGTAAGAAAAGGTCCTTCTAAAAGATCGATACAATACGGTACCGCAGGAAAGACTGCGTCCAAACACTCACGAATAGACTTTGGTTTTCCCGGAAGATTGATAATAAGACTCTTCCCTCGAATACCTGCTGTCTGGCGCGATAAAATCGCCGTTGGAACATACTTTAGGCTTACTTGTCGCATAAGCTCTCCAAAACCTGGCATCATCTTCTCGCACACGGCTTCAGTCGCTTCAGGTGTGACATCACGAAGAGCAGGACCTGTGCCTCCTGTGGTAACAATAAGAGAACATCCATCATGATCTGCCATGTGTTCAAGGGCTGCTTCGATCAATGGTTGCTCATCAGGAATGACTTTATATACCTTTTCCCATTCACAGCTTAAATACTCATTTAATGTTTCAATAATCGCTTTTCCTGAAAGATCTTCATAAATTCCCGCACTTGCACGGTCTGAAATCGTTAGAATACCAATTTTAATCTGACTCATTGTCATTGCTCCATGTTAAATTCTAGTAATGCTTTAATCGTTTTTGTATAAGGTGCATCAACGCCCACTTGATGAAGGGCGCGAATCACAACACCGCAAATCTCTTCTATTTCGAGAGCTCTGCCCTGCTCCAAATCAACCAACATCGAAGGTTTGATTGAGTCAAAATGTTTGATTAAATCAAACATGGCATCAACATCTTCTTGTGAAATCTTTACATGTAAACTTCGAGCAGCAGCAGCTGTCTCTTGCATCAGCCCATAAACTACATCGGCAAGAGAACTTTTTTCAAATAAAATACCTGTTTTAACACGAAGCAATGCACAAAGAGCATTCACACCGTTATTGATCACAAGCTTTTTCCAAAGCTCTTGCTTAATGTCATGTGACGTTTGTGTCGGAATATCCGCGTGTTTAAACGCAAGGGCTAACTCTTCTAAAAAACGCTCATTTTCCATCGTCGAGTGCATCATACCTAAAATGGTCTCAGCCGTGCCAACAGCTTCGATATGAGCAGGAGCAACCACATGAGCACCAATTTTACGCGTCAGCCCACCCATAATATACTCTTCCGCAAAATAGTCACATAAAATCGCCTCATTTTCCACACCATTTTGTAAGGAGAGAATATAAGGTGGTTTCATTTGTGTTCGAAGCCATTGCGCTAGAGACATCGAAATTTCACGCGTTGCAGTTGATTTAGTAGTAAGAATAATAAGATCAAACGAAGCCGCATCCAATTCAACCAAACTTTGCAGATCAAAAGCTTTAACTTTTTGAACAAACTCAAAATCTGGATGCTTTACATGTAAACCCTCACTTTGAAGGGCATCAAGATGAGCGCCTCTGGCAACAAACGCGACATCATGACCATCTTGAAGCAAACGCGCCCCAAAATAGCCACCAACACCACCCGCTCCAAGAATAAGAATATTCATCGTGACTATTTTGAAAGGCGAACGCGCACACTCGCTTCGTGCGCTCCAAGACCTTCAGTGTGCGCAAGAAGTGCACATGCTTCGCCAATCTCATCAATACCCTGTTTGCTCATACTAATAATGGAAGAGCGCTTCAAAAAGTTCTCAACACCCAGAGGTGAGTAAAACTTAGCCGTACCTCCTGTTGGAAGCGTATGATTTGGTCCCGCGATATAATCCCCAATAGGTTCAGGCGTGTAAGAGCCCATAAAAATAGCCCCTGCATGGCGAATTTTTGGAAGTAAATCAAACGGATGTGAGGTAACGACTTCTAAGTGCTCTGGTGCAATTTGATTCATCAAATCCACCGCTTCGTCCATATCAGAAGTCACAATAATTGCACCACGCTCTTTAATGGAGACTTCCGCAATCGCTTTACGATCAAGCTTTTCAAGCCAAGCATAAACTTCTGTACGTGTTTTTTCGGCGATTTCAAGTGAAGGCGTAATCAAAATAGAACTTGCCATCTCATCGTGTTCCGCTTGAGAAAGAAGATCAATGGCTAAAAGATGCGGATCAGCACTGGTGTCAGCTAAAACGCCTATTTCGCTCGGTCCTGCGATCATATCGATATTCACTTCACCAAAAACGAGTTTTTTAGCCGTTGCCACAAAGATATTGCCAGGTCCAGTGATAACATCAACTTTAGGGATGCTCTGTGTACCATATGCCATCGCTGCAATGGCACTAGCACCGCCAACTTTATAGGCTTTCTTAATGCCACAAAGATGCATCGCTGCAAGTAACAGAGGATTAAGTTCATTATTGGGGGCTGGTGTACAGACGACGATCTCTTTTACCCCAGCAACCAGAGCAGGAATGGCATTCATCAAAAGGCTGCTCGGATACGCCGCTTTTCCACCAGGAATGTAAAGACCTGCACGATCGACTGGCGTTACTTTTTGTCCTAAAACCGTGCCATTGTCTTCAAAATCAAGCCATGATTTTGGCATGAGTTTTTCATGGTAGGTATAAATGCGTTTATAGGCAAGCTCCAACGCCTCTTTGAGTTTGGAGTCGAGTGCGTCATACGCTTTTTTCATATCAGCAGTTTTCACTTCAAGTGCTTCATCGTTTGGTACATGCCATTTATCGAATTTTTCAATATGATTTTTTAAAGCGCCATTACCCTCAGCTTTGATTTCTGCAATAATCGTTGAAACAATTTTTGAGACATTTTCCATGTCCATGTGCCCACGACGTAAGAGTTCATCAAATTGGGCTTTAAAATTTGGCTCATTGGTTTTTAAAAGTAACATTCGCATTCCTCTTTAAAAGTTCTTTATTATATCATATTTGCTTTACGCGCATACCGAGCCAACATGGAAACATTGCCCAAAAGCCCTCCTTGATGCACATAAATAGGTGTTCCTTTTAAACGAGGAAGATGCTCAAGTAAAGCCGTCCAGCCTACAGGATCATACACAAGATCAAACTCGACACCCATTTCCAATTTAAGACGTTGCCACAATACATAAAATTCTACATATAATTTTCCATAATGGTACTTTTTATTTGTCTCTAAAATGGTGGGGTAAAAGTTCAAATTTGGTTCAACCATCTTCCACTGCTTTTGCAAATAAGCACTATCCCCAACGGTGTTACATGTAAAGATAGGGAAAGGTAAATGCTTTTGCAAAAAAAGTGCGGTAGTACCCGTTCCAGAGGGTAGAAAAAGATAAGGATCACTCAGTCCATGTGTCTTCACATCATCCACAAGCTCTTTGGCTAAACGTTTAACGCCCTCTTCTGCTTCACATTGCCTACCACCCTCTTCTACATGTAAACTTCTTTCATCGAGCCATCTTTGTACCTCTTCCTCACGCATGGAAGACTCTACAATCTTCATGCCATTTTCCAAAGCTGCTTTATAGTTACCGATGGAATTTTCTTTGAGAAAGCTTGGAATATGATCGCAGACATAAACAAACTCCCAGCCTTTAAGACGCGCTAGAACAGAGAGTGAATACATGGCGTTGGATTGATTGGAGCCAGAACTAACCACACGCGTGATATGAGGGAAATCATGGGTTAAAAAATAATGAAATTTACGAGCTTTATTGCCTGAAAAATCTTTATCTAAAAGATCATCACGTTTGAGGCAAAAAGTCTGCTGGTTGAAAGTGCGTTTTTCAAAAGGAGATGGAGGAAAAAACATTTACATGTAAAGAAAAAGAAGCCTCAAAATGAGGCTTCTCATAATTAGCAACGGTTTAAACAATTAAGATCTTCAAAGGCTTTTAAGAGACGGGCTTTAATAGCCTCTTCACCAGGGCGAAGCCATTTGCGTGGATCATAATATTTTTTATTAGGCTTATCTTCACCCTCTGGGTTACCGATTTGTCCTTGAAGATATGGTGCGTATTTTTCAATATACCCTTTGACACCTTCCCAAAATGCCCATTGTGTATCTGTATCGATGTTCATTTTAATGACACCGTATCCTACGGCTTCACGAATGTCGGAGAGTTCACTTCCGCTTCCACCGTGAAAGACAAAATTCACAGGTTTAGCATCGGTTTTAAATTTATCTTGGATGTATTTTTGAGAATTATCTAAGATTTTTGGTGTCAAGTTAACATTACCTGGTTTGTAGACGCCATGAACATTACCAAAAGATGCCGCAATCGTAAAATTAGGGCTAATTTTCAAAAGCTCCTCATAAGCATACGCTACATCTTGTGGCTGTGTGTAAAGGGCTGCATTATCCATGTGCGTATTATCTACGCCATCTTCTTCACCACCTGTACAACCAAGCTCAATCTCTAACGTCATACCCATTTTACTCATACGTTTAAGGTATGAAGCACATGTGTGTACATTTTGCTCTAATGGCTCTTCTGAGAGATCCAACATGTGTGAGCTAAAAAGTGGTTTGTTTGTTTTGGTAAAATGCATCTCACTTGCACTGAGTAACTCATCAATCCAAGGAAGAAGCTTACGCGCTGCGTGATCCGTATGTAAGATAACAGCAACACCATACGCCTCAGCCAATGTATGCACGTGCAATGCGCCACTGATAGCACCAAGTACACCCGCTTTAAGTCCATTGACACCTTTACCGGCATAAAATTCAGCTCCACCATTGGAGAATTGAACAATGATCGGAGAATTGGCGGCTTTTGCTGCCTCTAAAACAGCATTAATAGAATTCGTTCCCACGACATTGACAGCGGGGATTGCAAAATGGTTTGCTTTTGCAATCGCAAAAACCTTCTGCACATCATCGCCAGTAACAACACCCGGTTTTACAAAATCAAAAATTTTCGCATTCAACATGAAAACGCCTTTTATTTCAATTTTTACACGCCTTAGGGACAAAGCCCTTCAGGCTACGCTGCGCTATGCACTAAAGCTTGCCTCTTTCGAGGTAGAATTAAATTTTTTTAACACACTTTGAGGGCAAAGCCCAAAAAGCTACTCTGTGCTATTACGCACAAAAGGAGAAGCCTTTGCCTCGCAAAAGGCAAGACTTCTTAATTTTTGAGTTATTTGATTGTTACTTTTGCATTTTTTCTAAGAGTTTGCGCTTTATCAGCTACTTGAATACGGAATTTTTCCATTTTCAAGCCATTTTCGATTTGAGCTTTGACCACTTCAAATGTTGCTTTTTCAGCTGGTTTTGTGTCCTCAACTAAGATAACATGGAAACCAAATTGTGTTTGAACAGGCGTTTTAGTAATTTCACCTTTTTTAAGTGCAAATGCTGCATCTGAGAAAGGTTTTACCATTTGATTTGCAGCGAACCAACCAAGTTCACCACCACCTTGACCGCTTGGTCCTGTTGATTTAGTGGTTGCTAATTCAACAAATTTATCATTGAGTTTTTGTCCACTAAGTCCATCAAGTTCTTTGATAACATCTTTAGCTTCTTGCTCAGTTTTAACAAGTACGTGTCTTGCTTTAACCGTTGCTGGTTGCATAAATTTGTCAGCATTTTTGTCATAGTAATCTTTAACGTCTTTTGCATCGACTTTAACAGCGTCATAGATTTTTTTCATCCATACTTCAAGGGCAAGATCTGCTTTGATGCGTTTAAGTGCTTCTGCATAATCTTTATCTTTTTCAACACCACTTTTAGTTGCTTCTGTTGTTAAAAGTTTTCGCTCAACCGCTTGCTCAACGATCTTTTGCTTTGCATCTGCAGGAAGTTCTTCAAACTTTGCACCTTGCATTGCGCGCATAAGCACTGCAATGTCTTGATCATTGACATCTTCACCGTTTACAGTTGCATAAACTGTCGCATTCAAACTTACACCTAGTACTGCAGCTGCAATACCACTTAGAATAACTTTTTTCACTAAAATCCTTTATTGAAGTAATTCGCGTATTGTACCCCAAATCTTATTACTATTTCTTAAATGAAATGTTAATTTCAAAGATTGTCGGTATAATTTTTCAAAAACAGATGAGAATGAAATGAAAAAAGCCACTCAAAAAGAGATTGCAGGGATAAAAGCTCTTTTTTTGGAACATTATCCAACCGCCGTTACCGAACTTCACTATAACTCTTTATACGAGCTTTTAGTCTGCGTCATGCTCTCAGCTCAATGCACTGACAAACGTGTTAACCTCATCACACCCGCACTATTTGAGCGTTATCCTAGCGTTGAAGCACTTTCAAAAGCAAACCTTGATGAAGTCAAATCGTTTATCAATACATGCTCTTTTTTCAATAACAAAGCGCTCAACCTTCTCAAAATGGCTCAAAAAGTGGTTGAACTCTACAACGGCGAAATTCCTTTGGATGAGCATAAACTTATAGGACTTGCAGGTGTTGGGCAAAAAACGGCACATGTTGTGATGATTGAATACGCCAATGCTAATTTAATGGCAGTGGACACCCATGTTTTTCGAGTTGCTCACCGATTGGGACTTTCAAGTGCAAAAACGGCGATTAAAACCGAAGAAGATTTAACGAAGATTTTTAAAAGTGAATTGCACACGCTTCACCAAGCAATGGTACTTTTTGGCAGATATACCTGCAAAGCAGTCCATCCCTTGTGTGAAGCGTGTTTTTTAACAGAATACTGTAAAACCACCCAAACGTTTAAGGTGTGACTTAACCGGTAACGGTATCGATCCATTTAATAGAACAGCCTTGTGAAGGATGTTGAATTTTGGGTGCTTCTTGTTTGCTAAAGAGTAACATCACCGCTTCTCTAAGGTCTTCCTCTTTCACACTGCGAGCATCTTGCCAATTATCATCCAATCTTCCATGATAATAGAGCTTCTCTTCACCATCAAACAAGAAGATATCTGGCGTACAAACGGCACCCAAACTTTTCGCAACACTTTGATTTTCATCAATAAGATAAGGAAACTCGATGTTCATCTCTCTGATTTTATCAAGCATGTGTGCTGGCGAATCTTCTGGGTAATTGGGATGAATGTTAGGATTGATCGCTACTGTGGTTATGTCTAATTTTTTTGCAAACTCAGCAACGGTATTAAATCTCTTCCAAATAGCATTAGAGTATGGGCAATGGTTGCACATCACAGCGATCATAAAACCGCCTTTTCCAAAAAGCTCTCTGCTTTTGAAAATTTTTCCATTTGGATCTTCAAGCTCAAAATGCTCCAGTTTTTTTCCAAGTTCAACAAGGGATGAATGTATCAATGCCATGGCTTAATCCTTATAGGTATTAATGATATTTTGAACAATAAATGCTGTATTTTTTACAGAATTCATATCACACTCTTCTCTTTGAGAATGGGGATAACGAATTGTAGGCCCGATAGAAACAGCTTCTATCTTTTTAGCTTGACGCATGATCAGCTCGCCACACTCTAACCCTGCATGAATCGCTTTAAATGCAGCATGAGGGTAAAACTCTTTCATGACACGTTGTACACTTTGCGCAAACAGAGTCATTTCAGGTCTCCACGCTCCATGCCATCCTTCTTGCACAGCGTCAAAACCAATCCCTCTAAAAAAAGCAATGGTTTCATGTGCTAGTATAGCCAAATTTTCATCATCCATCGCACGCGCTGCACAGTCAAGCCTCAACACACCTTCAAAATCTGAGATAATTCCAAGATTGATACTCATGGAAGGAATATCAAGTGCTCTATCCCACTCACGAATTCCCTGTGCAAAGCCACCTAAAGCCTTTATAATCGAACCTGATTGTGCAATATAACTTGTATATGCACCTTGTTCTAAAGTCTTTACACGTAAACGTTTATCTTCTACATGTAAAGGTGTTTTTGAAGCCACAATGGCTGTTGCATATTTTGGAATAGCGTTGCGCCTTTCTCCGCCATGCAGTGACACTAACAACGCATCATGTTTTAAAAGCTCATAGCCTAAAGCTTTAATTGCGGAAGGGATTTTTTTATCTATATCTACACCGGAATGTCCCCCTGCAAAATCAAACGCACTGACTTCATAAAGTTTTGCTTCCTCATCTAGAGCTACATAATGCAAATCCAAAGAAGCGATAACATCAACACCACCTGCACAACCTATATAAATCTCACCCTCTTCTTCAGCATCTAAATTGAGCAAATATGAAGCTTTTAGAGGCAAACGAAACTGCATAGCACCAATAAGACCAACCTCTTCATCCGCAGTAAAGAGACACTCTAAATGATCGTTGTGCTCCATGGCCCAAAACATAATCGCCATTCCCATGCCGTTGTCTGCGCCCAAAGTAGAATTTTTAGCTTTGATAAGCGTACCTTCAACCATAACTTCTATTTTTTGGGTATCGCCAATGCAGACCATATCATAATGGGCTTGCAAGCATATTTTTGGGGCACCTTTTTGACACAAAATATTGCCTGCATGATCTTCCTGCACTAAAAAACCAAGTGTTTTTGCAAAGGTTATAATGTACTCTTTCATCTTTGTTGTGTGATAGCTACAACGAGGAATGGCTGTAATTGCTTTAAAATGCTCTAAGATTCGCTCCATAAAAGCCCTTGAAAATTTAATAAACGAAATGCTATTATACAACCCATGAAAACAATATTAATTTTACTCACCGCCATACTTTTACAAGGTTGTCTCTATTTTAATGACCGAGGCGTATCTAACCGTTACTACAACGATTGCACAGAATACTACGATGGTATGGGTATCTACCATAAAGACTGTGATCCAAATCTTGTCGAATATAAAACGGTAACAGATGGCGTTAAAAGAGGCGTTAAAAAAGGCGTTGAAGTAACAAAAGATGCTGCACAATCCACTAAAAATATGTTTGAATAATCGCTAATGAATTTAGATGCAATCCGCCAAGAGCGTCTTTCTTGGCTAGAATGGAAAGATATTAAGCCGATGCGAGAAGCATTGACTTCTCTTCCTATCATTGAAAATACCACCTTTTCGTTGAACAACACCATTTCAATCGATTCTTTACATGTAAAGGCGGCTGATCAAGAAACCATCAAACAATGCGCTCTTGCTCTCAAGCCATGGCGCAAAGGTCCTTTTGCAGTTTTTGGCACCTTTATCGACACCGAATGGCAAAGCTTTATCAAATACAACCTTTTAGAGCCCTATTTCAACTTAGAAGGCAAAGTTGTTGGAGATATTGGCTGTAATAACGGCTACTACCTTTTTCGCATGCTCGCACACAAACCAAAAAAACTCGTTGGTTTTGACCCCTCAGCACTCTACAAAACACAATTTGATTTTATCAACCATTTCATTAAAAGCGATATTGTTTATGAAATGCTCGGTGTTGAACACTTGCCAGAGTATGAGCACAAATTTGATACACTTTTTTGCTTAGGCGTTCTTTACCACAGAAGTGATCCTATTCAAACACTCAAAGCCCTCTACCAAGGTCTTAATCCTGATGGTGAGCTTATTTTAGATACCTTTATGATTGATGGAGACACGCCTGTGGCACTCTGTCCCTCAAAAACCTACTCTAAAATTCCCAATGTCTATTTTGTACCAACAATCCCAGCCCTATATAACTGGTTAGAGCGTGCAAAATTCAGAGATATTGAACTCTTAGAAGTTAAAAAAACCAATGCCAATGAACAACGTAAAACTGAGTGGATTTACGGTGAAAGTTTAGAGCATTTTTTAGACCCAAACAACCCTGAACTCACCATTGAAGGGTTTCCAGCACCTAAAAGAGTTTACATTAAAGCAAAACGATAAAATAACCGATTTGCTCATATAAAATTTCAAGAAAACCCAATGTTAACACCCTTATAAAAGTTTTTTTAAAGGCGTGGCAAGAATTAAAATAGAAATAGCAAGGATGCTAAATGTTAAAGAGTAAAGCGGGATTAGTCAAAGAGATGATAGACAGTACGAGTGCTTTTGAGGATGACTTAGACATCGCTGATGACATCTCTTTAGAATCAACCAATTTTTTAAATGACGATCTCAAAACCCATATAAAAATAAAAAGTACGCTTGTTGGAAACCTTACAGAACTCAGTAAAAACAGTGCTAAAGTTGTTCTCCAAACAACCCATGAAATGTGTGTCGATGAATTTGGCTTAATTCACAGTGGCTTTCTCTTTGGATCAGCAGAATATGCGGCTGTCGCGGCTGTTAATGAATCCAATGTCGTGGTTATCGGATGCCGATCTAAATTCTTTGCGCCTGCAAAAGTGGGCGATTTGGTCAATTTTGAAGCCAAAGGTCGCTTTGAAGATGCAAGGAAGCGAGAAATCAAAGTCATTGGAATGATCAACGAAATCAAAGTGTTTGAAGGCATATTCCAAGCTGTTATTCTTGAACGCCATATCCTTCAAACAAAAATTGATGAACTCCAAGCAAGCTTTAATCCTAAAGAGTTCTCATAAAAAATTAAACCAGTACGGCACATTTCGTTGTTCCACTTTAAGTGTCGTACTTCCACCATGTCCTGGGAAAATTTCCCAATCTGCATCAATTTTTTGGAATTTTTCTAAGCTTTGACGCATTTGGTCGCTACTGCTATAAGGAAAATCATACCTTCCAATCGAATTTTTAAAGATAAAATCTCCACTAAAAAGCGCATTTTCAATTAAAATTGTGCTACATCCAGGCGTATGCCCAGGGAAGTGGAAAAACTGCACGTTTATACCCTCTATGACAAAACTCTGGTCGCCCTCGACTCTCACATCAGCATGACTAGACGGAGTACCTTGCCCAAAAGGATCATTTTCTAGCATAAAACAATCATCAACGGGTGCATAGATTGGAATGTTTAACTGAGATGCAAGTTCAGCATTGCTCCAGACATGATCGAAATGCCCATGTGTATTTAAAATAGCAACAGGATGATGCACATTACGTAAAACCCAACTCGTCGCTTCCATTCCTGGATCAATAATAATTTCTTTACCATCAATGGTGATGATGTAACAATTAGTTCCGTAAGCACCACATGCTTTACTTTTTATCTGCATTTATCACTTCTTTTATGTTATTTCTAAAATTTTAACACAACTCTTCTGATTTTGCTTTTGAAGCTTAAAAGATTGCATTAATTTTAAGTTTAGTATAATTGAGTCGTTGCTCAAATTGCTTATGAGGTTACTGTCGTGAACAAATACCAATCCATCGAAAATTTTTTAATTAAGTTTCTTCAAGATGAGGTGCGAAAAGCTGGTTTTTCAAAAGTAGTTTTAGGGATTAGTGGAGGCATAGATTCAGCTGTTGTTGCCATTCTTGCCCATAAAGCTTTCAAAGATAATTTACTTGGAATTATGCTCCCAGCTTCTACTTCAAGCCATGCAAGTCTAGAGCATGCAAATGAACTTTGCCAAAAATTTGGCATTAGAACTGAGAAAATTCCTGTCGGTCCGCTTGTTGATACTTACTTCCATGATAAAAAAGATGCTTCAAAACTTCGCATTGGTAATTTTAGTGCACGGATGCGTATGTCTGTTTTATATGACATTTCAGCGCGTGAAAACGCACTTGTATTAGGAACAGGAAACAAGAGCGAAATTCTTCTTGGATACGGCACTATTTTTGGAGACCTGGCATGCGCCATCAACCCCATTGGTGAGCTTTATAAAACAGAGATTTTTGAATTTGCAGCACACCTTGGTGTTCCAAATTCGATTCTTACCAAGGCACCATCGGCTGATCTTTGGGAAGATCAAAGCGATGAAGGAGAGTTTGGATTTAGTTATGCACACATTGACCAAGTCCTCTATGCTCACATGGAAGAAGGTAAAAATAAAGAAGCACTTCTTGCATCAGGTTATGACCGTGAACTTGTAGAAATGGCGTTAGAACGTATTGCAAGCAATAGATTTAAAGGTAAACTCCCAACCATAGCTGATTTGACAGCGGTAAAATAAAGGATAAACATGAAAGAAATACCATTTTATAAACCATTTATCGACCAAAGAGAAAAAACGCTTATCAATGAAGTTTTGGATTTGGAAAAGGCAAACAAAGTTGAAATGCTTGAAAAAGAGTTTGTAAAATACACAGGTTGTGGCGATGCAATCTCAACAGTAAATGGTACAGCGGCAATGCACCTTGCGATGTGCGCGTTAGATCTTAAACGCGGTGATAAAATCATCTGCTCCGTTAATGCTTTCCCTTCTGTTGCTGAAGTTGTACGTCATTTTGACGCTGAACCTATTTTTGTTGATATTGATAAAGATGATTTTAATATCGACGTCGATCAGTTAGAGAGTGTTCTTAAAAACAATACTGCTAAAAAACTCAAAGGCGCATTCATCAGTCATATTGCAGGTCAGCCTGCCGATATGGCTCGTATCTATGAGTTGGCAAAACAGTATGACATTAAAATCGTTGAAGATGCTACTGCCGCTCTTGGTGCAACCTACAATGGTAAAAAAATTGGCTCACTTGAAGCAGATATTACTGTTTTTCGTTTTAATCCACAGTCCAATAACTCTGTATCAAGTGCTGGTATGATGACTACCAAAGACCCTGAGCTTTCAGCACGTGCTCGCTTACTTCGAAACCATGCGCTCGTTGGGGAGGGTTGGGATAAATTTGGTAACCTTGGTTATGTTTATGATGTTGTTGATATTGGTCTTAAATACGATCTTAATGAACTTAACGCAGCTTTTGCCATTGGTCAGTTAGAAAAAAATGAAAGTTTTATTGAGCGAAGACAAGAAATTGCGGATATTTATAACCGTGAACTTGCCTCTTGCCCACACGTTTCGACACCAATCAAAAAACGTGACCACACTTATGCACAGTACATCATCAAAATTGATAAAAACAGAGATAATTTTGCCAAAGAGCTTAAAGAGCGTGGTATCTATACAGGTCTTCACTATATTCCTTTACACCTTTTAAGCTATTACAAGCACAAGTATAACTTGCGCGTCAATGATTTTCCAAAAGCACTCAGTAATTACCAACAGATTTTATCTCTACCGATCTATTCAAGCCTTAGTGATAAAGATGTTCTACATATTTGTGACCAAATTAAAGAGATCGCTAAAAATCGTGTTTAATCGTTCACGTTTTGTTTTATGGGTAGAAGCGTATCTCTTCTACCCTACTTCCATCTTCCAACGACTCTTGTCGTATTGCTTACTTCCTTTAAGTGCCATTTACTGCACCATCGTTTTGTGGAAACGATTTCAAGGAAAACGAAAAAAACTCTTTTTTACGATTCCTATTGTGAGTATTGGAAATTTGACCGTTGGCGGAAATGGGAAAACACCTTTTTGTATTGCTTTAGCCAAAGAGTATACAGATGTTGCTATTGTTCTTAGAGGCTATGGGCGTAAATCGCATGGGCTTATTTTGGTCTCCGATAATGGGCAAATCATGTGTGATGCAATGGCAAGTGGTGATGAAGCCATGCTTTATGCCAAGTCACTGCCTGAATCTACGGTAATCGTCAGTGAAGATCGAGTTGAAGCCATACGTTTTGCTAAACGTAAAGGGGCAAAAATCATCTTTTTAGATGATGGCTTTTCAAAAAGTTTCATCCAGAAAGTCGACATTTTGGTCAAGCCAAATCCTGAACCCAAAAATAGCTTTTGTCTTCCAAGCGGACCTTACAGAGAACCTCGATTTTTATATCAAAATGCTGATCTTGTCATTTCAGAAGAGAATAATTTTAGACGTCATGTTGAAGTCATTAATCCCAGCGAAAAAATGCTTTTAGTGACAGCTATCTCGAAACCAAGCAGGCTAGATGCCTATTTACCTGAAAATGTCATCGCTAAAATAAACTTCGAAGATCATTACATGTACAATGAAAAAGAGCTCGAAGCATTACTGCATGAACATCAAGCGACGTCTATTCTAACAACACAAAAAGATGCCGTTAAAATGGCAACATTTGATCTTCCTCTTTCTATCCTCAAACTTGAAGTCGAAATCTTCCCTGAAACACTTACAAAAATAAACACACTTTTAGCTCCTAAACGCTAAAATAAGGCTTTAACCTTTACAGAAGGATTTGCTGTGCAACATAAAATACAACAAGCACAAATCTTGATGGACGCACTGCCGTACATTAAACAATTTAGCAAAAAAACCATTGTTATCAAATACGGCGGAGCCGCACAAATCAATCCTGAGCTTAAAGAACAATTTGCAAAAGATATTGTTTTACTCTACCTTGTGGGCATTAAACCTGTTATCGTACATGGTGGTGGTAAAAAAATCAACGCTCTTCTTGATAAATTAGAAGTGAAAAGCAACTTCGTTGATGGGCTTCGTGTGACAGACGAACAGGTCATGGAAGTGGTTGAAATGGTACTCAGCGGTAGCATTAACAAAGAGATAACAACCCTTTTAAATCATCATGGGGCTAAAGCTATTGGCATTACAGGCAAAGATGCTAATTTTATGCGTGCAAAGCCTATGGATGATGGCAAATACGGCTTAGTCGGTGATATTACGAAGATTGATAAGAAAGTACTCAAGCATCTTATTCGTGAAAAATTTATCCCTGTCATTGCGCCTATTGCAGCAGGTGACACGGTTGATCATCCAGGCTATAACATCAATGCTGATTTAGCAGCCAGCAAAATTGCTGTAGCGTTGAAAGCCAAAAAAATCATCTTCCTCACGGACACTCCCGGTGTACTTGATAAAGAAGGCAATCTCATCTCTAGCCTTGACAAAGCAAAAATCAAAGCCCTTAAAAAAGATGGCACGATCACTGGTGGAATGATCCCAAAACTTGATGCCTGCTTAGAAACCATCAGAGGTGGTGTTGAATGCGCCCACATTATTGATGGCAGGGTTGAGCATTCCATATTACTAGAGCTCTTTACCAAAGATGGTATTGGCACAATTATTAAAGAATAAGGACGATTATGTTTATCGAAACTCGTGGAAATGATGGTATTAAACCAAACAAAGTTCCCTTTTCATTTGCTATTTTAAACCCAAGCGCAAGCTTTGGCGGACTTTATGTGCCAGAGAACCTCCCTAAAATTGACACAGCCTTTTTAGAGAAGGCTTCAAAAAAAAGCTATAAAGAGATCACGCTTGATATTTTAAAACTCTTTAACATTGACATTGAAGAAGAAGTCATGCAAAAAGCGGTTGCTTTGTATGACAAATTTGATGATGCAAGCGAGCCTACACCACTGGTTCAAATCGAAGATGATTTGTTTGTCAATGAACTCTATCATGGACCAACACGTGCTTTTAAAGATATGGCATTGCAACCTTTTGGCTACATTCTCTCGCACCTTGCGCAAAAGTTAAACGAGCAATATCTCATTCTTGCAGCAACCAGCGGCGACACAGGACCAGCAACGCTTGATACGTTTGCTAACAAACCAAATATCAAAGTCGTGTGTCTATATCCTGATGGTGGAACAAGTGATGTACAACGCCTACAGATGACCACGCAAAAGAGTCCAAATCTTAAAATCATTGGTATTCATGGCAATTTTGATGATGCTCAAAATGCGCTCAAAAACCTTCTAGCCTCTCCAAGTTTTAAAGAAGCACTAAGTGCCAAAGATATTAAACTAAGTGCCGCAAATTCGGTGAATTTTGGACGTATTATCTTCCAAATCATCTACCATATTTATGCGTATGTGGCACTGTTAAAACACGGCAAAGTTGAGCTTGGAAAGCCTTTTTACACCATCATTCCTAGTGGTAACTTTGGAAATGCTTTGGGCGCGTATTACGCGAAAAAAATGGGTCTTCCAGTTGAAAAAATCCTTATTGCATCCAATATCAATAATATTCTTACAGACCTTATCACTACCGGTGTTTATGATCTAAGAAATCGAAGTCTCCTTCAAACAACATCCCCTGCAATGGATATTTTGATCTCATCCAACGTTGAGCGTGTTTTGTTCGATAAATTTGGTTCAAAGCGCACCAAAGAGCTTATGGAAGCACTTAAAGAGAATAAACTTTATACGTTGACCAAAGAAGAATTAGCCAGTTTACAAGCAGATTTTGAAGCGGTTTACTGTGATGATGCGTTTGGTAAAGAGCAGATCAGTCATTATGCGTCCAAGGGCTACATTATGGACCCGCACACCGCGACATGTCTGAAAGCCTATAAAGAGCTTAAAGCAAAGCCTCTTCCATCTGTTCTTTGCTCAACAGCTGAATGGACAAAATTTGCCCCAACGATGTTCAATGCGATTAATCAAAACAGCATAAAATACAGCGATAAAGAGGCACTTGAAGGCATCAGCAACGCTTTACATGTAAAGATTCCAAACTGCATCAGCACCCTCTTTAACGAGACTGTTATTCACGATAAAGTCGTTGCAAAAGAGAACATTGAAGCAGAAATTTTTGACTTTTTAAATCTTACATGTAAAAAGGAGTGTAAGTGATTATTATCCCTGCACGCCTTGCTTCAACACGCTTTCCCAATAAAATTTTAGCCAACATCAATGGTCTCCCTATGGTCATAGCCACTGCCAAACGTGTTGAAAACCTAGACGATGTTGCCATTGCTGCCGATACTGAAGAAGTTGTTGCACTGGCACATGACTATGGATTTAAAGCTATTCTTACCTCAAAAGAGCACCAAAGTGGGACAGACCGCATTAATGAAGCGGCGCAAAAACTCAACCTTAAAGACAATGAAATCGTTATTAATGTGCAAGCTGATGAGCCATTTATTGAAGAGCGTGTGGTTCAAAGTGTGATTGAGCGCTCACAGCAGACGGATGCTATGATCACCAGTGCGTGTAAAAAGATTGACCTTTTACATGTAAAAGACCCCAACCTTGTCAAAGTTATTTTAGACGCACATGGCAACGCTATTTACTTTTCCAGAAGCCCTATTCCTTATGATCGTGAAGGTGGATTTGAAGGTTACTTTGGGCATTTAGGCATTTATGCGTTTCGCAAAAAGGCACTTGAAACGTTTTGTACCCTTCCTTATGCGGCTATCGAGCACATCGAAAAGCTTGAGCAACTTAGAGCCATATACCATGGTTATAAAATTGCCATGGTGGAAGTGGAAAGCCAAAGTTTTGGAATCGATACCAAAGAAGATTTAGAGAGAGCACTCGCTTTTTTTAAATAACAGACGTCAAGAGAGCGATTGCTCTCTTGAGATTTAAACCGCTACTGACTCAAACGTATCGTTTTCTTGGCTGAAAAGATACGCTTCCATAGGATTTTCACCCACTTGAAAAATAATCTTACACGACTCAAATCCAGATTTTTTAAGCCCTTTTTCAAGCACTTCTAACATAAAAGCACGGGTACTAAACAGATGCGTTGTGGTATCACCCTCATAGGCGAACACTTCCCCTTCAATGGGCGTAATCCCCTCTTTTTTGAGGTGTTTTTCAAAGACAACTTGGTCTTTTAAGCCTTCAACTTCAACAATCAATATAACTTTCATTTAGAGTCCTAATTTTTCAAGATGCGCTAGAAGTTCATCGGCATTTTTAAAGCCAACCAAACGAAACTCACTCAGCTCTTTGCCCTCTTTAAAAAACAAAATCGCAGGTGGTCCATAAATATTAAAGTTTTTTTGAAGCGCTTGATTTTCTGGAGTATTTTGTGTCACATCTGCTTTGAGCAACGTCAATTGGTCAAGCTTTGCTTTTATCCTCGCATCACTAAAGGTAAACTGCTCAAATTCAACACAGTTGACACACCAATCGGCATAAAAATCTAACATCACTGGTTTAGAGCTGTTTTTGAGGGCAAGATTTAACGCATCAATACTTGTAATCTTTGTAAATGATGATGAAGTCGTAGCGGTTGACACACTCTCTTTGGGCGTAAATTTTTCAAATGGCGCTAAAGGATTGCTTGCACCGCTTAATAAACCTACCAAAAGCGCAACACCATACACCAACACCATAAATAAAAAACTTTTCAATACTTTATGCCAGCCCTTAGCGTGCTCACCCAAAGGTTCAATGGCTCCAAAATAGATCGAAGCGCTGATACTGAGTCCTGCCCAAAGCGCCATGTTGACAGAGCTTGGAACAATGCGAGAAAGCATCCAGATGGCAACACCTAGAAGCATCACACCAAAAAAAGTGCTGATATTTTGCATCCATACACCAGGACGTGGCATATATTTGCCAGCCGTTGTACCAATGAGAAGGAGTGGAGCTCCCATACCAAGACTCATGACAAACAACGCACTACCACCCAACAACGCATCGCCACTTTGACCAATATAAATAAGTGCGCCAGCAAGCGGAGCGGCTACGCAAGGTCCTACGATCAGTGCCGATAAAAAGCCCATAACAGCGATGCCAAAAACACCTTGTGTTTGAACTTCACCCGTTTTCTTACTGACTTTAGTTTGAATAAACGAAGGCATCTTAATCTCATAAAACCCAAACATTGAGAACGCTAACAAAACAAAAATCGCACTAAAAACAGCAATCACCCAAGGATTTTGCATAGAAGATTGAAGGTTAGAGCCAAAAAGTGCCGCAAGGATCCCTGCTAAAGTATACGCAAGCGACATTGCGAGTACATAGACTAAAGAGAGCCAAAACCCTTTTTTAGCGCTCATTGCATGACTGGGTTGCGAAACAATAATGGAAGAGAGAATAGGAATCATCGGGAACACGCACGGCGTGAGAGAAAGTAAAAGACCAAAGCCAAAAAAACTCAGTAAAATAAAAGCGATATTTCCACTTATAAAACTTTGGGCAATCCTATCTTGCTCGGAGAGAGAACTCTCAGTTTGAACAAGTGTCGAGCCTTTGAGATTAAACGTAAAATCTTTGGTTAATGGCTGATAACAAATACCTCGCTCTGAACAGCCCTGATAGGAGAGTCTAAGCGTAAAATTGCCTTTTTTGACCTGATCTTCAAGCAAGCTTTGCGGAACAAAAAGCTCAAAAGGCTTTCGCTGGGTCATATTATCATGAAAATTCTCAGCTTTTGGTCGCTCAACCCAACCTGTTATATCAACAACTTTAGGCTGTGTGAGCTCTAATTTAATTTTATCATCGTACAGGTAAATTCCCTCACCTAACACAACACTAATAATCGTTCCTTGCAAATTGTGTGTCGCTGTTATTTTAAAAGCTTCTTCTGGTGTTAAAACCTTTGGCTTTTCAATGCCAAAAAGAGAGACCATTAACAAAAAGAACAAGGTAGAATATCGTAGAATATGTTGCACAAAATCACCTTTTATGAAATAATTTTCTATTGTAGCGAAGAAGTCTAAATGTTTTTTAAATTACAACGATTTTAAGAGTATTATAGAGTGTTACATGTCAATACAGGAGCAGATTATGGGCAAGAAGAAAAAAGAAAAAATCGTACTACAAAACGAAGAATTAGTCGTAGCAAAAGAGTCGACAAAAGAAAAAGATGACAAAGTCCAAATCTGGGTGAAGAAAAGCGAAATCAAGTACGAAAAAGATCTCAAAAGACTTCAAATAGAGCTGCTTAAATTTCAAAATCATGTGAAAGATAAAGGGCTTAAAGTGCTCATTATCATCGAAGGTCGCGATGCTGCGGGAAAAGGCGGAACCATCAAGCGCATAACTGAGCACCTAAATCCAAGAGGAGCTAGAATTGTTGCTCTTTCTAAACCTTCCGATACCGAACGCTCTCAATGGTATTTTCAACGCTACACCGAACACTTGCCTTCAGCAGGAGAAATCGTACTGTTTGATCGATCATGGTATAACCGTGCGGGTGTAGAGCCTGTTATGGGGTTTTGTACCCAAGAAGAACATAAAGAGTTTTTACGGGAAGTTTCTAAATTTGAAACAATGATCGCTAATGCTGGAATTCTCTTTTTCAAATTCTATTTTTCAGTCAGTAAAGAAGAGCAAGCAAAACGTTTCAAAGAGCGTAAAACAGACCCACTTAAACAGTTCAAGCTCTCACCAGTGGATGAAAAATCACAAGAACTATGGGATCAATATACGGTTGCAAAATACTCTATGCTTTTAGCTTCAAACAATCCCAAATGCCCTTGGACTATTATTCTCTCAGACGATAAGAAAAAAGCAAGGATTAATACCATCCGATACATTTTGCGAAACGTAGACTACCCTGATAAAATTAAAAAAAGACACCTTAAAACAGATGAGACTATTGTGCGTTCAGGCAAACAAGAGATAGAGATTATGGAGAAAAGCTTACCGAGTGAAAATCTTTCCCATTTAAACGGTTAACGCTTTACATGTAAAGCGTTATACTTTATCTGAGATGCTTAATTAAAAGTTTAATATAATTGGCATCTAATCTGCTATTAGACTCTTCACGAATAAGCGATAAAGCATTATAAGTGCTATAGGCACCTCTATACGGCTTTATCGTAATCAAGGCATCAAACATATCGCAAATCGCAATAATCTTAGCAAATGGGCTGATTTTTGTGCTATCAATGCCACGAGGATAACCACTTCCATCTAATCGCTCATGATGCTCTTTGATCGCATTTAAAACAATCCTGTCTTTGATACCGCTACGTTTGACTAAATGAACACTAGCCTCTGAATGTGTTTGAATTTTTTTGACTTCATCTTCATTCAAAAAGTCAGGCTTTTTTAACAATGTTTCATCTAATTCACACTTACCCACATCATGTAAAATTGCGCTTAAAACTAATTTTTTCTGATCTGTCATATCAATACCTATTTGGCTTCCAATAATTGAAGCAAAAAAAGCGACTTTAACAAAATGTGCTGCTAGAGAATCTTGCTCATCTAAAAAATCATTAATCTTAGAAAGGATAATGCGTTCTTTATTGACAACAGAAACTAATTCTTCTACGATAATATCAATAGCTTCAATGGGAATATATTTATCCTCTTTATGCCTAATCCATGCATCAAAAAGATATTTAGCATTGATATAAATAGCTTTTAATTTTCCATTAATCGTATTCGAACGTGATACAATTTGATAAATATCAATACAATTTTTAACAGCCTCTTCAAAGCTGATCAAATCGTCCTCTTCTGATAAGTTATAAATCTTAGAAAGGCTTTCCTCACGATACTGTTTATACATGCTATAACTTTTATTTGCCACATATATTTGTAAATCACGATTAATGAGTTTGCTGTAGATTTCATCATCTAAAATCGTACCGCTTTCAAGCAAGATCGCAAAACCGTTAAACCGTTGAATGTAACAGTCAAAATCCAAACACGTACCACGCCTAAAAACACTCTTGTCGACTGGCGTAAACCCTTGATTTAAAAATATTTTTACCACTTTTCCCATAATACAATACCTTAACTATACATGCATAGCATACTAAAAAATTTTTGATTATGCATATTGTATCACGTCAATGTGAAATAAATAGGATTATTTGTTTTTAGAAATAAATTGTAAGAAAAAAGTTAATCTTCGTTGTATTCTCAGTCAAGCGAATACAACGAAGGTAGAAAAAGAGAGGTTATTATTCTACTTCAGCGTCGATGACATCGTCATCTTTTTTAGCTTTTGGTTTTTCACCACCAGCTGCACCGCCTGCTTCACCTTGGTCTTTTTTGTACATTGCTTCAGCAAGTTTATGGCTCGCTTCGCTCAAAGATTTTACTTTTGCATCGATTTGCTCTTTTGTCGCACTCTCGTTTGCAAGAACTTCTTTAAGGGCTTTAAGCTCTGCTTCGATTTTTGCTTTCTCTTCAGCGCTAATGGCATCGCCCATTTCACCTAAAGATTTTTCTGTTTGGTGCGCAAGTGCATCGGCTTGATTTCTAGCATCAACCGCTTCTTTACGTTTTTTGTCTTCTTCTTTATGAAGTTCAGCATCTTTAACCATTTTCTCGATTTCAGCATCGTCAAGTCCTGAACTACCAGAGATTTTGATCTCTTGCGCTTTTCCTGTTGCTTTGTCTTTAGCAGAAACGGTTAAGATACCGTTCGCATCGATGTCAAATGCAACTTCGATTTGTGGTACACCACGAGGTGCTGGTGGGATGCTCTCAAGGTTAAACTGACCGAGTGATTTGTTATCTCTTGCAAACTCACGCTCGCCTTGTAGGGCATGAATGGTAACCGCTGGTTGGTTATCTTCCGCTGTTGAGAACACTTGAGATTTTTTAACAGGAATCGTTGTACCTTTCTCAATCAATTTAGTCATAACACCACCCAAAGTCTCAATACCAAGGCTTAGAGGAGTTACGTCTAAAAGAAGAATATCTTTGACATCACCCTTAATAACGGCACCTTGAATCGCAGCACCAATCGCTACAACTTCATCAGGGTTCACAGATTTGTTAAGTTCTTTCTCAAAAAACTCTTTTACTTTTTGTTGAACTAAAGGAACACGGGTTGATCCACCAACCATAACGATCTCTTTAATTTCAGCTTTTTTCAAATCAGAGTCATTAACAACTTCTTTGATTTTTTTAATCGTAAGTGCAACCAAATCTTCAATCATAGATTCAAATTTAGCACGAGTCAATTTTTTAACAAGGTGTTTTGGACCTGTTGCATCTGCAGTGATAAATGGCAAGTTAACCTCTGTCTCATTCGAAGAAGAAAGCTCTTTTTTCGCATTTTCAGCTGCTTCTTTAAGACGTTGAAGTGCCATTACATCTGCTTTAAGATCAATGCCATTGTCATTTTTAAACTCAGCTACTAACCAGTCAATTAAACGGTTATCGAAGTCATCACCACCTAAGAATGCATCGCCACCGGTTGAGAGAACTTCAACAACATTGTCGCCAGTTTCAAGTACCGTAACGTCAAATGTACCACCACCCAAGTCATAAACAACGATTTTTTCAGCCTCTTTTTTATCCAAACCATAAGAGAGTGCCGCAGCTGTTGGCTCGTTGATAATACGAAGAACGTTCAAGCCTGCAATCGTACCAGCCTCTTTCGTCGCTTTTCTTTGAGAATCGTTAAAGTATGCAGGAACGGTGATAACCGCATCTGTTACTTCTTCACCAAGATACGCTTCTGCATCTTCTTTGAGTTTCATCAAAACTTTTGCACTGATCTCTTGTGGCGTATAGACTTTACCATCAATTTCAATCGCACATGCGCCATTTCTATCGACAACCGCATACGGAAGACGTTTTTTAGCTTCGTTTGCTTTGTCTTCGTTGCTCATAAGACCCATAATTCTCTTAATAGAGTAGATGGTTCTCTTAGGATTGGTAACCGCTTGACGTTTAGCTGTATCTCCTACAAGTACTTCTTCTTTATCGGTAAATGCAACAACAGATGGAGTAGTGTTTTTACCCTCTTTATTCGGGATAACTTTACTTTCACCGCGCTCATAAACACAAACACATGAATTTGTTGTTCCTAAATCGATACCAATTACTTTTCCCATTTTTTATCCTTTTATTTTAATTTTTACTATTTTACGATACTAACCATTGCTGGTCTTAAAATGCGCTCTTTAATCTTGTAACCTTTTTGGAAAACCTGCAAAATCTCACCACTACTTTTCTCTTCACTCTCTAATTGCATGACCGCTTCATGAAAATTTGGATCAAATGTGCCTTCAATATCTACAAGTTCGATACCATGTTTCTCAAATGCTTTTCTAAACTGATCAATCGTGAGTCCTAAGCCCTCTTTCACCTTACTAAGAAGCTCTCCACTTTCAATTTCGGTGTTACTTCCCGCAAGAATTGCCATTTCTAAAGAGTCAATAACAGGCAAAAGATCACGCGCAAAAACTTCGTGCGCATAGGAAATTGCTTGCATTTTCTCTTTTTCCAAACGTCGTTTCATATTGTCAAAGTCTGCATTTGCTCTTAAATATCTATCTTCAAGTTCAGCAACTTTCGCTTTTAACAGTTCAACTTCGTTCTCTTGCTCACACGCACACTCTTCGCCTTTTTCTTCCTCACAACACTCAGGGACTATCTCAGAAGAAACATCAGAGACAACCTGTTCCTCTTTTACTTTTTCATCCACATGTTACTCCTTAACTTGATTAAAAAAATCTTCAAAATTACTCTCAATGCGTCCGAAACAGAAGAGATCGACTGTTGCATCTTCATCTTTGAGCTGTGCCTTTTGCTTGATTGCCATGCATCCTTGTGGAACAAAACCATCAAAATAGAGTCCATTGTTGATAGATTCTACAAAATGAAGCGTCTGAAACCTCTCTATAAACGCATCATTTTGGAGCTCTTTAGCAATGGAATACATCTCGCGCTCACCCTCTCTTAAAATAGGCGCTTGCGAGAAAATAGTGGAGAGTTTTTCATGCAACTCATAAAGCCCCACTTGTGCGGAAATGTCTTTAAGTTCGCGCATTTGACACCCAACAAGGCGTTGTAAAAACTGCTCAACTTTCGCATTAAACTTCAGAACAACCTCATGTCCATCAAACACCAAAATCAAAAAGCGGTTTTGAACCGTTACCAACTCTTTAAAAGGAGCATTTGCACTCTTTTCCACAATGCAAAAAAGATTATGCTCATTGGTAGAGCGTTTAATTTTATCGATGCTTTTGATTTCTAAAGGATGCGTCGGGTCTAGCTTGTCTTGCCAATAATCGACCAAAGCACTGTGTGTTGGAACACGTCCACTGCTTACATGTAACTGTACTAATGAGCCTTCATCGGAGAGTTTCTTAAAATAAATGCGTATGGTTGATGGAGAAATACCAAGTGTCATCTTCATCTGTAGCTCAGAAGAGCCAATAGGCATTTTTGACTTTAGATAAGTTTGAATAATCGCATCTAAAATCAACTCTTGCTTCGAAGGTTTTTTCATTTTTAGCACTCTTCATGTTTAATTGCTGATGAAATTATACAACATTGAGTGTATTATTGTCAAGTAATCACAATATTAATCCAGACTAAAGAAAATAACACAATCGTTCACTCTTTACTGTAGTATGCGCCACGGCTTGTCTGTGAGTGGATTTACCTCTACGTGATTTTCGCTGTCAATCCAAGAATCTTGAAAGATTTTCCATCCATTTTTATAAGGTACAAAAACAAACAAATTATCACTCAATTTATCGTTAAACGCAAGGGCATTACCATACTTTGGTGTAAAGACTATATCTAACTCTAAATAAACTTTATGAACCTTACTATCAATTGTTATTTCTTCTTTTCCAAAACACCATTTTTCTCCTATATCACTGGTATAACATTTATGTTGAAAAATCTTCTCAAAATATGCACTATCATCACCATCTTTTCCAATTCGTATGAAAGGGCCATCCATTGGGATATCTTTGTTAAACAAAGATGCAAAATCTTTAAGATCATAGCTACCAGCACTCATAAATAGCTGCTTTTGGTGATCAATTTGAAGTTTCCTACACCAATGATCATTACATGACCATAGCACATTGTCTTTCTCAAACGTACATTCAAAACCTTGTCCTTCATGATAATTAAAACTAATGCCGAGACCATATTCATTAATAGAAATAATAAGAAAATCACTTTCTTGATTTGCAGATAATGCATAATTTTTCGTTTTTTCAAGTTCAAGCCAGAAACCTTTTTTAACGTAAGTCCCCTCATAACGTAACAACAGTTGTTGCTGATTACACTGAATGGTTGGAAATACTTTTTTTACCATCTCCAACGTAGGGTCAAGCCTTGTATTGTTATCTGCACATAATACTGAGTTGAGAAAAAGTAGAAATAGAAGAAAAGCGGAATTTAATTTGGTTTGCATAAGAGTCTCCAAAATTTTAACTGTAAACATAAAATCTTGAAAATTATAAGGTTGAATTCCTTAAAGAAGCAGTGAAGGGATGAAGCGTATTAACGAATGGGATGTTTTAGGCGTTTTCTATTGCGCATTACAAGGAGTTTAAAAAAGTGTTTGATCTCGCCCTTGCTCTCTTTGAGTTTTGAGAAAAAAGTCTCTTTTTCAGTGATGGCTGTGAAGATGTCGTTTAACGCTTGTCTTTCATTTTGAGATAACGTACTCATTTTTCATCCTTTAGTTCATGCGCTATGCGTTGAATTAATCGCAAGGCATCGCCCTCTTCCAGTTCACCAAGCATTTTAAAAATGGCTGCTGCGGCTTGAGGTTGTGAATTACCAAGTTTCCAGTCTTGGTAGGTTCGCATCGATACACCCAATTTATCTGCCATCTCACGCTGAGAGATTTTTTTGCCAAAGAATTTTGACTCAACAGCATTATGAAGGAGATTAAAAATATCGTTTGTTTTCATGTATACGATTTTAGCTAAGGCTTAATTAATTATACATAAATACGATGTTTTTATAAGTTATTATATCTAAAAAATAACGTTTTACTACATTTTTAATACAATAATTTGATATAAATAACGTTTTTTACATTATTTTACTCATATAATTACTATATTTATACGTAAAACTGTATAAATATAAAAATGACCATGAAAAGAAAAGAGAATAGTAGTAAATTGATGTGCTAAGAATGAGGTGTTAAAATCGATTACATGTAAAAAAGAAAAGGGATGAAAAAGGAGAAAAGGAAGAAGAGTATGTAGGATGGAAATTCCACCCTACATGTAAAGCACTGACTATTTTTTATTATCTCTAATAGAAAGCTCTTTAATGACTTTGCTGTAAGTAACAAAATCTTTACGTTTAAGATATTGCATCAATCGTTTGCGTTGACCAACGAGTTTAAGAAGTCCTAATCTTGAAGAGTGATCTTTTTTATTACTCTGAAGATGTTCTGTTAAATCAACAATTCTTTTAGAAAGAAGCGCGATTTGTACCTCTGGAGAACCTGTGTCTCCCTCTTTTCTGCCAAACTGACTAACAATTACTTGTTTTTCCGCCGAACCTAAAGCCATAATGACCTCCTGATTGGTATTTGAATTTACTTTTAAATAAAAAGCTTGGAATTGTAGCTAAAAAAAAGAAAATTGTCTATGAGCTCATTTGTGTTGCTGTATTACCTTTGAAAAAGCCTCTTAAATAAAATCAACCCTACCCAACTTTTATGAGTTATCTTCGTAATTAAAGCTAAATATAACGTTTATTTAGTACAATATTTCTCTTATTTAACCTGAAATCTTGAGGAAAGACATTATGTTATTAACCAAAGCCAGTGAATATGCACTGCTATCATTGATTATTATTTCCCAAAAAAACACTCCACAAGATGTCGATACACTCTCCAATCAGCTCGGTATTTCAAAAAGTTTTTTGGCTAAAATCCTCCAAGCATTGGCAAAAGAGAATATCCTAAGCTCTTTTAAAGGCGCACATGGCGGTTTTATGCTCGCACAAAAGCCTGAAGAAGTCACCTTAAAAGCCATTGTTGAATGCGCTGAAAAAAAGCAAACGATGGTTTTTGAATGCTCACCTTCGACACAAAAATGCCCTGGAGGAAAAGGTGATTTTTGCCGCGTTTGGCCTATCTTAAATAAGCTTCAAACGAAAATTGATCTATTTTTGGATAATATGACACTTAAAGATATTATTGAAATTTAAGGGTGTTTATTGGCTAAAAATCAAAATGCGCTCCTCGCTAGGGTTATCCCCTACCTAGAGCCTCTTGTCAAAGCAAAAGATCTTACTGTTGTTGTTTTTATCGTCTCCATTTTGGCGATTATTATCGTTCCTCTGCCTAGCCCTGTGCTCGATTTTTTCTTGGTCATCTCGCTCTCTGTTTCTGTACTGATTATCTTGATTTCGCTTTACATACCTAAACCAACTGATCTTTCAACGTTTCCTACACTTATCTTAATTATTACCCTCTTTAGGTTGGCGCTGAATATCTCAACAACGAGAATGATTCTTACCAATGGTCATCTAGGCCCTGACGCTGTTAGTGAAATCATCTCTAGCTTTGGTCAATTTGTCGTTGGCGGTAACTATGTCATCGGTGTTGTTGTCTTTACGATTCTCGTTTTGATTAACTTTATGGTTATTACCAAAGGTTCAACAAGGGTTGCAGAGGTTGCAGCGCGTTTTACCCTCGATGCAATGCCTGGTAAACAAATGGCAATTGATGCTGACCTTAATGCTGGTTTGATTGACGAAAAAACAGCTCGTAAACGCCGTGAAGACATTATTCAAGAAGCCAACTTTTATGGAGCAATGGACGGTTCGAGTAAATTTGTTAAGGGTGACGCGGTTGCTGGTATTATCATCACCATTATTAACATCATTGGTGGTTTTCTTATCGGCTCATTCCAACACGGGCTCGACCTTGGAACCAGTGCCCAAACCTATACGATTCTGACCATTGGTGATGGTCTAGTCTCGCAACTCCCTGCATTGATTACTTCAACGGCAACGGGTATTTTGATTACTCGTGCGAACAAGGCTGACGATGTTAGCTTCTCTGATGGTGCAGTACAACAACTTTTTGGCGAGCACAAAACACTCCTTATTGTAGGTTCTATCCTCGTCTTATTTTCACTCGTACCAGGTCTTCCAACACTCTCGCTCATGTTTGTAGGACTCATTTTCTTAGGGCTTGGGTACCTTGTTAAACAAACCAATGAAGGTAACTTCTCCTTTCAAAAGTTCTTTGCTTCTACGCCTGTGGCTGTTCAAAAAGCCAAACAAGAAGCAGAGAGTAAAGCGCAAGCAAATGCTGCTCCTAAGAAGAGCCCAGAAGAGTTGCGTAAAGAAGAAGAAACAACCCTTAATGACATTCTTAAACTGGAAATCTTGGAACTCGACTTGGGCTATCAACTCATCAAATTGGCAGATCCTGCACAAGGTGGTGACCTACTTGAGAGAGTTAAAAGTATGCGCCGTAAAATTGCATCTGATTTTGGTTATCTTATTCCACAAGTGCGTATTCGTGACAACTTACACTTAAGTCCAAACCACTACCAACTCTTGCTTAAAGGCATTGAAATTGGAAGTGGTGAAATCTACCCTGATAAATTTATGGCAATGGACAGTGGCTTGACGATTGATAAAGTTCAAGGCATACCTACCAAAGAGCCTGCTTTTGGGCTAGATGCCATTTGGATTGAAGCGAGTGCTAAAGAAGATGCCATCATTAAAGGTTACACCACTGTTGATCCAGCAACCGTTATTTCAACGCATCTAAGCGAACTGATCAAAAAATACGCGGAAGAACTTCTTACGCGTCAAGAAGTACAAAGCCTTATTGATAAACTGCAAAAAG
This sequence comes from Sulfurospirillum oryzae, assembly GCF_025770725.1. Lineage (NCBI taxonomy): Bacteria > Pseudomonadati > Campylobacterota > Epsilonproteobacteria > Campylobacterales > Sulfurospirillaceae > Sulfurospirillum > Sulfurospirillum oryzae. Next base: position 529,120 of record NZ_JANZKZ010000002.1, read on the forward strand.
ATTATCCTGTGGTTGTCACCGATTGTCTCAAAGTTGCCAATGTAGGGCTCATTCAAAAAGTGCTTAAAGCGCTTCTTCATGAGAAGATTCCTATTAAAGATCTACTTACCATTGTTGAAACGATCAGTGATGTCGCTGAAGTCACTAAAAATGTCTCTATTATTGTAGAGCAAGTACGTGCAAAACTCGCGCGTGTTATCACGAAACAGTATAAAGATGACAATGGCGTCTTAAAGCTACTTACATTCAACGCAGGGACTGAACAAAAGCTTTTAGATGCTCTTAGAGAGCGTGATGGTGTGCGTGATCTTGTTCTGAACATTGGGCAGATCAATACCCTTGTGAAAGCATGCAGTGACGAAGCGGCGGTACTGCTTCACAAAGGTGTTGCACCCGTGGTTATCATCGTTGATCCGATGCTACGCAAATCATTATCTGATATTTTTGAGAAATTTGGACTCGATATCGTGGTACTTTCACATGCTGAAATCGATTCAAGCTCTAAATTTGAAGTTATGGGCTCTATCGAAATTGAGAAGCTCTAAAACCAATACACTTTTTATTTTATCACTAAGCATTAAGGACTTTTATGAACTATACGTTACACCACCTCTCACACACAGATTTAGATGGCTATGGCTGTCAGATGGTGAGTGCTCATTATTTTGATTCGATTCATTTTTACAACTCCAATTATGGTAAAGAAATCAACGAATGTTTTAATCAGATTTTAGCGGCAATACAAACCTCGACTTTAGAAAAACATGTTATTTTGATCACCGATCTTAACCTTACGATGGATCAAGCCAAAGAGTTTGAATCCAAAGTCAGTATTTGCGACAAAGAAATCATGATGTTTGTTTTAGATCATCATAAAACTGGTCAGGAATGTTCTGATGCGTTTGAATGGTATTTCTTAGATTCTAGCCGTTGTGCAACTAAAATTACGTATGATTTTTTCAGTGCACTTTATGGCAAAGATGAACAACTAGGCAAGTTCGTTGACGTGGTCAATTCCGTGGATATTTGGCTTGAAAATGAGCCTGAGTTTGAGCTTGGGAAAGTGTGTATGGGACTGGTTAGCGGAGCAAAAGAGGTCAATAAAATCATGTTCCCAGAAGAGAATAACAAGTACATCTTTGCCTTGCTTTCTAAAGCGCAAGAGTACTTTACATGTAATGAAGCACATATCGCTTTAGATGATGCGATTCATGGCATTAAAAAATCGTTTTTTGTCACAACAACAAACAATACACTCAGTAACCTCGTATCCGCTTATAATGTCATTTTACTGACTCAGAATAGAGATAAAATGCAAATTAGCTACAAAGATTACAAAGGAATTCTTACCTATAACATTGGTAATGTCTCCGTCATTGGAAACGATTTTCTAACCGCCAATCCAGACATGGACTTTTTTATGGATATTACCTCTAAAAAGACCATTAGCCTACGATCAAACGGTAAAGTGGATGTCAGTAAGATTGCAGCGCAAATCGCAAATGGTGGTGGACACCATAATGCCAGTGGTGGACTTCTCAGCAATTTCAAAGATGCTTTTATCTATGATAACATCAAATCACAAGTGATGAGCATCATCGCCAATAAAGGATAAGCATGGAAGCCAAAGAACTCCAAAAAGAGCTTGAAAAAGCAGAAATTGAAATCGAAGAGATGGCAATGCAACTGGCGGACATGCTAGGTGCGGCACTCTACTTTGCAGGCGTTAAAAAAGAAGATATACCCAAAGCAATTGATCTTTACCTCAAAGGGTTAGATGAAGTTTTTGAAGATGAAGATGAAGACAGTGAGATGGGCTTTGAAGAGGTTATCGAAGTCATTGAGTACATCAAAAACAAAAATCCAAAACTATTTCACAAATAAGTGTAGAGAAACGCTCTCTACACCCTCTTTTTTGCAATAAATGTTGCGAAATTTCCCCATTTAAAAATTGTTTCTATCGTGTCAAATCCAGCATTTCTAAGCATTTCTTTATTTTCGTCTTCGGTATAAGGAATCAAAACATTCTCTAAAGCTTCTCTTTTTTGTGCAATTTCAAAGTCACTGTAACCTTGCTGACGCTTGAAATCATAGTAAAGGTCTATCATCTGTTTGTTGAGTTCTTTATCTTCAAATACAATTTTTTCGCTAAAAACAAAAAAACCATTGGGTGCTAATGCTTCATAAATTTTTGACACAAACTCTGCACGTTGCAGTGGGCGGATAAACTGAAGCATATAATTGGCAATGATCGCATCTTGCAGGCTTAAATCCACTTGGGTAATATCAGCAGATATAAGCTCTATCTTCGCACCATACGCATGTACCTTCTGGCGGGCAAGATGCAGCATCGCTTCAGCATTATCGATCCCTAAAAGATGATAGCTTTTATTACTCATTTTGTGCAATGCTAAAAGAGTATTGGCGGTTGAGCAGCCAAGATCAACAATACGTGCGCCCTCTTTTACATGTAGACAAATTGTTTTACATGTAAGATCAATGACCTCTTTATAAAAAGGAATTGAACGCTCCAACATGTCATCAAAAACAACAGCAACATCCTCATCAAATTCAAATTGCTTGGTAATAGGTTTGGTAAATACTTTATCCATTACAATATGTTCCATTACTAAAAATATTCGCGATTATAACAAAATATTATTTACTATTAAGCATTCTGTGCCTATACTGTTAACAATTCTCATACAGGTCACTTCTATGAACAAACAACTGCAAGAGCTTACCGATCTGACCATTAAAGAAATACGAAATCTTGAGATCGTTTTACCCGAAATCTATCAAGATGTATTTTATAGCAAAGCAAAAGAGCTTGAAATCAATCTAGACGATATTGACAAAGAAGCGGCAATGCTTTACGCCCTTCAGAAAATTCAACTCATCCAAAATGAAACGGAACGTTCAGCCTCAGCACTCAAAGAGAATGTTGTCAATGCACGGATTGCGATTACCAATAAAGACAATATGGCACTTCAATTTATTGAAAACAATATGATTGAGCTTGAATCAAAAATTGCTTCTTTGCAAGAAGAACTTTACATCGATGAGCTGACACGTCTGTATAATCGAAGGTGGCTTTTTGAAAAGATTCTTAGGGATGATCACTTCCAAAACAATGGTCTTTTGGCATTTATTGACATCAATAAATTTAAAAACATCAATGATACTTTTGGACATATTATAGGAGATAAAGTCTTGCATGTGATCGGAAAAGTCTTGAAAAAAGTCAAAGATACCACAGCTGTACGCTTTGCAGGTGATGAGTTTTTAATGATTAGTGATCAACATGATGAAGATGAAATACATAAAATTTTACATACTGTTAATTATAACCTCAAAAAAACTCCTTTTAAACACAATCAAGAAATTTTTTATATTGATTTTTCATTTGGTGTTGCTTCGTTTAAAGCCAAAGACAATTTTAAAAGTGTCCTTGAAAATGCAGATATTAAGATGTACGACTATAAAAAATCACTGAGATAAACTTTACATGTAAAGAGATGTTTTCTTGCCTCTTTGATATCTTGTTCTATCTGTATTTTAAGATCCAAAAGTGTGTTAAACTTTTGATTGTCGCGTAAAAACTCTACAAAAAAGAGCTCAATGGCTCCTTGAATTTCGCTAATGGTTTCATCCAATATATGTGTTTCAACTGAAAATTGCCCATCGGTTGTATGACGTGTACCAATAAACGATACCGAGTTATAAATATGCTGTGCTATTTTTGTACGTGTAGCATAAACACCCTCACGAGGAATGAGATACTCTAAGACTTTGAGATTTAGTGTTGGAACAAGTTCTTTATTGCCAAGTCCCTGACCTGTAATGACATCGCCTGTAATGGCATATTCACGCCCTAAGAAACGATTTGCCTCGCTCAAGCGCCCTTCTTGTAAATAACTACGAATAACACTTGAATGAATTGAAACACCTTTATAGCTATACTCTTCAACAATGATCACTTCGCCATCAAAAAACTTTTGAAGATCATACGCATTGCAAGAACGATGCGCGCCAAAGAAGAAGTCATATCCGACAACGATTTTTTTGAGGTTGATAAACTCTTTTTTTAAGAGTTCAACAAATTCTGCACCACTGAGATGTTTGATTTTTAAAAAATGAAAAAACATACACGGATATCCGGCATATTCACTACGTTTAATCCCAGGGGTTAGGTTGGCTTGGTCTTTGTCAATAACAAAAAGCGCACCATTCTCACCTAAATGATTAATAAGTTGTCGATGTCCTACATGAATGCCATCAAAACTACCGATGGCTAATGCGTCAACACTCTCTTTTTTTAAAATAGTAGAACGTCTCAACATTCCCCTCTTTCCCTTTAATAAGCGATTCTCTTTTATCGACCAACTGCCAGCCAAGGCTTACGGTTTGCGCCTCAAACTGATGTTGTGCGCGAATAATAGCCGAGCCATCTTTAACGACACCTTTGGTTGTGCGTTTAACATCTTTTCCCACTTCAAATTGTGGCTTAAATAAAATAATAATGTCACGCTTTGCCAATCGATCAATAGATTCTAAAAGAGCACCAATCCCTATAAACGAAACATCGCAACTGACCATATCATAGGTTCGTTTTGGCTCAAAAAGTCGAATATCACTATTTTCATGTAAAATAATTCGAGAATCGACTTTTAGACTTGGGTGAAGCTGCTCATTTCCAACATCCACAGCCGTCACACTCTTGGCATTTTCCTCAAGCCATACCTGAACAAAACCACCCGTACTGCTCCCAATGTCTAGAATATCTGTGTCTTTTACATGTAACCCTAATTCATTAATAAAGCCACGAAGCTTAAGTCCCGCGCGACTCACATATTGAACAATTTTTGTCACTTCAACCGTATCGTTTTCACCGATCTCCACAGAGCTCTTACGCTCTACTTTGCCATTAAGCCAAACACTGCCCTCTTTAATAAGTTCTGCTGCCTTATTGCGACTTTGGGCGAACCCTTTTTCAAACACATAACTATCTAGTCTCATAAAATCATCTCGTTTAATTCACTTTCACTCAGTGTCTTTACACCCAGTTCTAAGGCTTTAGCTAACTTACTGCCTGCTTCTTCGCCATAAATGACAAAATCGGTCTTTTTAGAGACACTCCCACTCACTTTTGCGCCCAATTTTTCAAGCATCACTTTGATGTCATCACGTGGCTTACTCATAGAACCTGTTAACACTACCGTTTTACCTGTAAAAAGAGATTCGGTTATCTCTAGTTTTGAGGCGATGGGTTGAATAACTGCCATCAATTCATAGGTTTCGTGCTTATTGACATGGATAAACTCTATCAAGCTCTTCGCCATCTCTTCACCAAATCCCTCAAGCGCGATAATTTGCTCATAACTTGCTTCGAGCCACTCCAAGCCAAATGCTCGTGCAATCTTTTTAGCTGCCACTTCACCAATATGCTCAATCCCCAAAGCATTAATGAACTTCTCTAAGCTCACTCCTTTGCTCTGCTCAATCGCCTCTAAAAGATTTTGTGCTTTCTTCTCTTTAAAGCCTTCTAATTCGAGTAGTTGCTCTAATCGTAAGGCGTAGAGATCTTTTACATGTAAAACAAGTTTTTGCTCATAAAGTTGTTCAACGATTTTGTCGCCAAGACCATCGATATTGAGTGCTTTTTTAGATGCAAAGTGAATCATTGCCCCTAAAACCCTTGCATCGCAGGAGAGGTTTTGACATTTAATGAGTGCACCATCGTCCAAAAGCTCGCTATGACACACCGGACAATTTATCGGTCTTTGAACCACTCTTTCACTTCCATTACGACGATCTTCAAGCACTTTGATGATCTTAGGAATAACATCCCCACTACGGATGATAATGACGCTGTCCCCTATGCGAATATCTTTGCGCTCGATCTCATCAAAATTGTGTAGGGTCGCTCGCTCGACGATGACACCTTCAATGTTCACAGCTTCTACTTCCGCCACAGGTGTTACCACACCGGTACGTCCTACTTGAAGTGTAATGTCTTTCAGTTGTGTCACTTTCTCAATCGCGGGAAATTTAAACGCTACCATCCATTTAGGGTACTTTACAGTATAGCCTAGCTCTTCTTGCAAGTTTGCATCATCGACCTTAACAACCATGCCATCCATCATCATCTCAATCTCATCGCGCTTGGCTATGAGTTCTGCATAGAGGGTATGCACATCATCCACACTTTTGGTTACGACGATACGAGGTGGTTGTAAAAAGCCAAGACTGTAAACAAAGCTCATTTTTTGACTTAAAAAGCTCTGTGTGAGAGTATTTGCCCCAATACCCCACGGGTAAAACATCAGTTTTCGCTTCGCGGTAATGCTTGTATCAAGCTGTCTAAGGCTCCCTGCTGCGGCGTTGCGTGGGTTGGCAAACAGAGGCTCACCAAGACTTAAGCGCTCTTGGTTAAGCCTTTCAAAGTCTGCCTTTTTAATCACCACTTCACCACGAATTTCGATGGGCTCTTGATAGTTGATGCGTAAAGGAATGGAGCCAATGGTTTTAACATTTTCGGTCACATCTTCACCAATGCTTCCATCACCTCTCGTAATGGCTTGTTTGAGCACGCCATTTTCATAGATGAGATTGAGGCTGGCACCATCAAATTTTGGCTCACAGTAAAAAGTAAAATGCTCTTGAACTTTTTTAACACGCTCTATCCACGCATCAAGGTCATGTTCATCGAACACATCTTCCATACTCCACATACGTGCTTTGTGCTCCGCTTTGTTAAAACCTTCAAGCACCAAGCCCCCTACACGCTTGGTAGGGCTACTCTCATCTGCAAAAAGAGGATTTTCTTGCTCATACTTCAAGATTTCATGATAGAGCCTGTCATATTCTTCATCGCTTGCCACAGGTGCATCATCAACATAATACGCCTTTGCCCACGCATTGGCAAGATCAATTTTGGCTAAATATTCTTCGTAGCTCATGCGATATAACTGGTATAAATAAGTTTTAAAAGTGTCAGTCCAACCATAATTAAGAAAAACGTGCGGATAAACTTCACCTCTTTTTTAATGACCATATTAGAGCCCATATAAGCCCCTATAACTTGTCCTAGCCCCATCAGTAAACCTACCACAAATAGGACATTACCACTCCATAAAAAGACAGCTAAAGAGACTATATTGCTTGTAAAATTCATCACTTTTGTTTGTGCCGTTGCTTTTTTAAGATTAAAGCCTAGGAGTGTCACTAATGCTATTGTCCAAAAGGTACCTGTGCCTGGGCCAAAAAATCCATCATAAAAGCCAAGTCCGATACCAAAAATAAGAAAGAAGAGATGATGCCCAAGATAGGCATGACGGTCATTCTCACCCATTTTAGGCGATAAGAGTGTGTAGATAAAAATGCCCACAAGCATTGCAGGGATAATCTTTGCTAAAATACTTGCATCCATAAGTAAAATGGCATACGTTCCAAGTGCTGCACCAATAAACGTGTAGAGCACACCCACAAAGACCTCATGCCAAGAGATAAATCCTTTGCGAATAAAGTTAATTGAAGCCATCCCACTTCCAAATGTACCTTGAAGTTTATTGGTCGCAAGTGCGATATGCGGAGGCATACCAGAAGCTAAAAGTACAGGAATTGTGATAATCCCACCGCCTCCTGCAATAGCATCAATAAAGCCTGCAATAAGCCCCGTCAGAAGGAAAACAAGATAGTAATAAAATTCAAACTCCATCTTTTTTGATCTCCTTCTCTTCACGAATCACCGCTTCTATCTCTTCTGCGCTACGATCTTCTTGAGAGAGTTTTGGCTCTTCTTTGGTTGAGGTTGGAAGATCAGTTGGGACTAACTCTGTATCTTTTACATGTAAAGTATCTTCGCATTCTTCAGTAGCACTTTGAGATATTTCTTCCACACTTTCCTCAAGCGCCGTTTCTATACTCTCTGCTTTTTCTTCTAAAGTGGCTAGGGCTTCTGCATTGTTTTCAGCTTTAGCTTCTTCAAGTTTCACATAAATATCGAGTGCTTCTTTGGTGGCGGAAGCAACCTCATTGTACGTTCCCTCACGAATATGCCTCCAAATTTCACGTCTTACTAAGCTTAAAACATAGCGTCTATCGCCTCCAACAACGCGACCCAGTTCGTTACCTCCGCATGCGGGGCAGACAAAATAGGTAATTTTATGTTGCAAAGTCTCCTCAGAACGACAATTTTCATCATCGACCATTAGCATGCTTTGGCACTTAGGACAATAGCACCAAAGGCCTATAACATCGCCTTTTTTATACTTCCAGCGCCACAACACTTTAAACAAAATGAGTTCACGAAATTTGTAGTATTTTGGGCGCATCAGATAACGAGCTACAAAAGGAAATGCAATTAAAATAATACAAATTGCAATGGCACCGCTGTTGACAGCCCATTGTGGGATGGCATAAAGCTCGCTGATACGCGTTAAGAGGCTAAATATTTTTTCCAAAAAAGAGTCCTAAAGAGTTGTTTGATTAAGAGCGCAAAGGACACTAAGAGCTTGTACATGCGCTTTGACGTCATGAACACGCAAAATGGTTGCACCATGTTCATACGCCTTAAGATGAAGAGCGAGTGATCCAGGTAAACGCTCAACGATAGGTGTCGGAATGATTTTATCGATCATCGACTTTCGACTAGCACCCACAAGCAATGGATAACCAAAATGTAAAAAATGTTCATGGTGTTTCAGAAGTTGTAAGTTATGCGACAGAGACTTTCCAAATCCAATGCCAACATCAAGAATAATTTTATGAATTCCAAATTGACGCGCTTTTAAGATGCGTTCCTCAAAAAAAGCATCAACTTCCAAAATAACATTTTCATACTCTGGTTCATGTTGCATATTTGAAGGCTCGCCTTGCATGTGCATTAAAACAACCGTTGCATCATACTTTGCAGCCACACGTGCGACATCATCATTCGCAAGTGCTGTTATATCATTGACAATGCTAAAACCATGCGTGAGCGCATACTCTAAACACAAAGGCGAATAGCTATCGAGTGAAAAACGTGCTTTTTCAAAAAGTTTATGTTGGAAAATCAAATCAATGATAGGCTTCACGCGTTCTAACTCTTCAGCTTCACTCACGCCAAGACTTCCAGGGCGACTTGAAACGCCACCAAGGTCGATGATGCTAGCACCCTCTTCTATCATCGTTTCAATGTGCTTTAACGCATTCTCACCACTAAAGCGACTGCCTTGAAAAAAGCTGTCTTCGTTGGTGTTGATAATGCCCATTACAGCAAACTCATCTTTACATGTAAAGACAAATTCACCTAGCTTTTCTGCCAAAGATTTAAGTCCAAACGGTTGGGCTTTCTCTTTGCGTGCAAGCTCTTTAAGCTGTTTGTCACTTGCAATGAGCATCGCATCGACAAAAGGCATTTTACAGGTAATTGTCTCTTTCGGAACCGCCAGATCAGCCCCAATGGAAAGAGCATCTTGTTTCAAAATATTGGCAGCGGGTGTTTTAAGATCTTTAATATAAATAAAATTCAAATGCGCTTTTTGCTCTAAAATAGCACTACCTTCTTTGGTGACATGCAAAGATTCAAAAAGTGCTTTGACATCACTTGTTGAGGAGAGCTTATAGCATTTCATCGGTATTTCCTCATCATAATGGAAAGCAAAAGTGAGGTTAAGATATTTTGTGCTCTGGAATTGAGTTCGACCAAATGCAAGAGTTTCGCAAAATGCTCCAGCTCTTTTTCACTAAAGCGCAAATGATGCTCATTAACCGCCTCAAAAACAATCGCTTGCACTAACTCTTTCAAAAAGCCTTTTTCAGCACTTTGGTGTTTTTGGATAAAAGGGTAAATATCCCCAAGATCAAGCTTGGCAAGGTTGAGTCCACTGTGAAGTACTTCATGTTCAACAATCAACTCTTTTTGAAGTAAACGTGAACGAATGGTCGGCAGAAAAGCGGTTTTAGAAGGGGCAACCACAATAAAAACAATATGACGAGGTGGCTCTTCAAGAATTTTCAAAAGAGCATTTTGCGCCTCAACGCGATACCCTTTTGCTACTAAAATCAAGTATTTATTAGACGCTTCAGCAATATACGCCTCTTTGATAACCTCTTTGGCATCATCGATCAAAAATTCATCTTTAACATACATAAGATGACGCTCTTTGGCGTATTGCTCTTGCAGACTCTCTTTAGCTTTCTCCACATTTTTACAAATTAAAATATGGCTAAAAACCCCTTCATCACTCGTTTTCAAAGGTAACCTCAGCAAAAAGCACGGCATCGATACTTTTATCAAGAAGTCTAAAAAGCTGAATTAATTTAATATCTAAACTATCGTCATCACTTAAGAGATAAAAGCTGTTTTGGACATGTTCGTCCATAATCCATAAAAAACTATCGTCTTTACGCTTTGCTATTTGCATTTTAATATCGCTGTTTTTACCTACATAAAAGAACGTATAGCCACTTGGGAATGCTTGAGAAAGCATGTTTTCCAGGAGTTCTATATCTTCTTTTGTTTTCACTTGGTATAAGTTTGGATAGAGCGTTTGCAACGCAATAAAAGGCAAAAGCGGTCTATTTTTATGATGATTATTGATGGCTCTAAGCATATAATGACAAAACCATGCCCTATCATCATCGGTAATCACAATAAACGTATGTCCATCAAGAAGATTTTTGAGCATGGAAGCAGCAAGAGGAACCCACTCGAACCTCTTCTCTTCCATCCAACTCATCATAGAACCGTCTTTGCGGATCTCTTCAAGTGTCCATTTTAGAAATTGTTGCATCTATTATTTATCCAATTGGTATGCGCTGTGCAATGCTCTAACAGCAAGCTCGCCATATTTTGCTTGAATAACCATCGAGATTTTGATCTCACTTGTGCTGATCATCTCAATGTTAATACCCTCTTTTGCCATTGTATCAAACGCTTTACACGCTACACCACTGTGTGATTTCATACCCACACCCACAACAGAAACTTTCACGATGTCACTATCGTACTCCATAACGTCACTTGCTCTTAGCTCACTCATCGCAGCTTTGGTCATTTCAAGCTCATTTTGAGGTACGGTAAAACCAAGATTTGTTGTGCCATCGTGTCCAACATTTTGAATAATCATATCAACGTTAACGTTACAATCAGCAAGCTTTTTGAAAATCTCAGCCGCAATGCCAGGTTTATCTGTAACACCACGAAGAGTGACTCTTGCTTGATTTTTATCGAGTGCAATACCGCTAACTAATGGTTGTTCCATAATATTATCTTCCTTTGTAATAAGTGTTCCTTCGTTGTTGTTAAAACTGCTACGCGTGACAAGGTTAACATTGAGTTTCTTCGCCATCTCAACAGAGCGGCTTTGAAGTACTTTTGCACCAAGGCTTGCAAGTTCTAACATCTCATCATAGCTGATTTTCTCAAGTTTTTTAGCTTTTGGCTCAATGCGAGGGTCGGTGGTATAAACACCATCAACATCGGTGTAAATTTCACATAGATCTGCTTGTAATGCGCCAGCAATGGCTACCGCAGATAAATCACTACCGCCACGTCCAAGCGTTGAGACTTCGCCATTCTCCGTTACACCTTGAAAACCTGCGACAACAATAATTTTGCCCGCTTTGAGCTCTTCTTTCATATCGGTTGTATCAATATGCTCAATGCGAGCTTTCGTATGAACATTATCGGTGACAATACCCGCACGACGTCCACTCATAGAAACAGCAGCATACCCCTGCGCTTCAAGCGCAATGGCTAAAAGCGCACTGGTCACACGCTCGCCTGAACTTAACAACATATCCACTTCGCGGTTATTGGGCGTTTTGCTAAAATGGGCTGCAAAATCTAAAAGTTTATTGGTCTCTCCACTCATCGCTGAAACAACGACAACAAGATCGTGTCCCTCTTTTTTGCTCTCAATGACTCTCTTGGCAACGGCTTCAATGCGCTCAACATTGCCAACACTCGTTCCTCCGTATTTTTGAACGATCAACATCTTAAAGGTACCCTTCTTTTTTGAAATATTCTAACACCTGCTTATACACTGGGCGCTTGAAATAGGTAATAAACTCAAACACCTCTTCTAAACTGACAAATTTAAAATCGCAAAACTCTGGTTCTTTCGTTGCAAGATTGATCTTCGCATCTTTTTTAAGTCTTACTAAAAAATATTTTTGGCTCTGTCCATCAAAAGGGTACATCTTCTGAGCGATTTTTTGAGGAAAGTCATATTGCAACCATTCAGGATACTCTGCTATAATCTCAACATCACCCGTACCAATCTCTTCTTCAAGTTCACGGTAAAGCGCCTCTCTTGGAGTTTCACCTTCATCAATTCCGCCTTGAGGAAATTGCCATACATCCACAATATCAGAACGACTGGCAATAAAAAGTTGGCATTGAAAAGGGTACTTAGCAGAGACAATCACGGCAGCAACATTGGGTCTGTATCGTTTTGGTGATTCCATAATTGCGCATTACCTCTATATTTTTGTTAAAATAGTATCTAAAAAGTCATTAAACTTGCTTGATACAAGGAAATAAGTGTTAGCCTACCTTCATATCCCCTTTTGCGATAGCAAATGCCACTACTGCGCCTTTAACTCCTATGAGAACAAGGGAACACTCAAGCAAAACTATATGCACCACATTACCACACAACTTCGTTTTGAGCTTGAAAAGTTTAATGCCCAAAAAGAGAGTATTACCTCGCTTTTTATCGGTGGAGGCACGCCTTCAACCATTTCTGCTTCGTGGTATGAGCCATTTTTTGAGATGATAGTGCCTTATTTAAGTCCTGATGCAGAAGTCACTTCAGAAGCCAATCCTCACTCTGCGACCAAAGAGTGGTTACAAACGATGAAAGCACTAGGTGTCAATCGTCTGAGCTTTGGAGTGCAAAGTTTTAACGCAGAAAAACTCACATTTTTGGGGCGTAACCATACACCCAAAATTGCACTTCATGCCATCGAAAATGCAGCCAATAGTGGCATTCAAAACATCTCACTTGATCTTATCTATGGTACAACACTTGATACGCCATCTCTTTTAGCAGAAGATCTCAAAATCGCGCAATCATTGCCGCTTAATCATCTCAGCGCTTATGCGCTTACGCTTGAAGAGGATACCCCTTTTTACAAAAGAAACGATGTCGCTAATGGCTCTGAGGAGCTTGCAAAACATTTTGTACAAGAGATCATTCAAGCAGGTTTCCCCCAATATGAAATTTCTAATTTTGGAACATACCAAAGTGCTCACAATAAAGGGTATTGGCAACATCAAGACTATCTAGGCGTTGGGGCTGGGGCTGTTGGATTTTTAAAAAACAGACGTTTTTATCCGAGCAAAGACATTGAAACATACATCAAAAATCCTCTTTTACAAGAGGTTGAAGCATTAAGCCTGGATGATTTACATGTAGAAAAACTTTTCTTAGGACTTCGAAGCATTATTGGTGTTTCGTTAGACGAATTTAGTCCAAAAGAGATGAAGAGAATTAATCTTTTAGTGGAAGAAAACAAGCTTACATGTAAAGATAATCGCGTCTTTAACAATGACTATTTTTTAAGTGATGAAATAGCCCTCTTTATCACTCACTAAGGTTCTCTTCCAACGCCACTTGCAGAAGTGCTTTTGCCGCTTCACGTCCTTCATTGACAATATGTTTGACTTGAAGTGCTTTAAGCAATTTTTTCTCATCATAATCACTTGCCTTTGCAACGATTTTGATCGGTGCATCAAACGATTTTAATACTTCACATAGAAGGATTAATTTTTTTTCGTTATTGATAGCAATAATAACCGCTTTGGCATCTTCTACAAAAGCATTTTGAAGAATACTTTTCTCAGCGGCATTTCCAAAATAAACAGGTTCACCCCTACTTTGTCCTAACTTCACAAGCGTTATATCATGCTCTAAAACCAAGTAATTGACATTCATTTTTTTAAGACGATAAACAATCTCTTGCCCCAATTTTCCATAACCACATACGATAATATGATCTTTAATCCCTGAAGAATGAATCATAAAGTCACCATTATTTGGCTCTTTGGTAATGGAGTTGACGATTTTTTTCATATTTTTCAAAATAAAAGGCGTCATGATCATTGATAAAACAACCGTTACAATGAGAATTTGAGATGTTTTGGTGCTTATGAGATGCGATGAACTTGTAAGCGCTAAGATCGCTAGCGAAAATTCACCACCTTGGCAGAGAGCCAATCCTGTCTTAAGCGCAATTCTTCCACCCACAGAAAAGAATAAAATCGCAAAAACAACCAACGTTTTAAATGCCATCATGACACCCAAAAAGAGTAAAATTGTGCCATAATTTTGTGCGATTAAAGTAAGATCGATCTGCATACCAACCGTAATAAAAAAAAGACCCAATAAAAGGTCGCGAAAAGGTACAAGGTCGGCTTCAATCTGGTGCTTATACTGCGTTTCAGACATCATCATTCCCGCCAAAAATGCACCCAATGAGTACGAAAATCCTAAAGAATGTGCTAAAAATGAGGCACCCACAACCAGTAATAAAACCGAAGCAATAAAAATTTCTTGGGTATCTGCCCAAACAACCAGCGATAAAAAACGATTGAGCAAATACTTTCCGACTAAAAACATCAACCCTAAAATGATAACAACACTGTAAAACGTTTCTAAAAGAAGGGCTGAAAGCGAACTGGTTTGATTGGAAAATATGTTGATCATCAAAAGAATAGGAATTACCGCAATATCCTGAAAAAGAAGAATGCCCAGAGCCTTACGTCCATAAACGGTGTGAATCGTTCCGCTATCGTTTAGAATTTTTAAAACAATCGCTGTCGAAGAGAGCGCAAGGGCATAACCAATGATGATGGCACTTTTCTTTTCAATTCCAAAGAAATACTCAGCACCTAAGGCAATGACACCTCCAACCAAAGAGACTTGCAACAAACCATAAAAGAAAACATCTTTTTTCATGCCCAAAAGATGTTTTATTGAAAATTCAAGTCCAATCGTAAACATTAAAAAAACAATACCAAACTCGGCAATATGCGTTAAAGATTCATTATTACGACCCAAATTGTACATGTAAGCAATGGCAAATCCTGTGATGATATACCCAATAATCGTTGGTATATTAAAACGCTTCAACAAAATGTTAAAGAGAGTTGCTATGGCAGTTGCACTCAAAATGATCGCTAATAAATTATCCACACTTACTCCCCAAATAAAATGATTTCGTAACTATTTTTATGTTTAACCAAAGGATTTTTGGTTTGTGTACTTTTTTTAGAAAGACCACTTAATTCTGAACGTAAACTCTCGACCAATACTTCAAAATCATCGATTTTCTCTTTGAGTTGCATAATAATATCAACACCAGCAAGATTGACACCAAGATCGCGCGTGAGTCGTTGAATCATTTTAATCTTATCAATATCACGTTGCGAATAAAGCCTCATTTTGCCATCAGTACGTGATGGTAACACCAACCCTTCTCTCTCATATTGACGAAGCGTTTGAGGATGGATGGTTAACACTTTGGCAACAACACTAATCAAATAAACTGGTTCTTCATACCCATGATGCATGGCATACTCCTCGTAAGCTTAATTTGGTAAATTTGCTTCCATCATTGTCTTCAAAGCGCTATCCAATGAAGCAATGGGTGGAAGAACGATGTTGGCCACTAAGTACAAATCACCCTTATTTTGGTTTTTTCGATTCAGCGCACCATACTCTTTAACTCTAAATTTTTGTCCATTTTTTGTATCTTCTTTGACTTTGAGCGTGATCTCTTTATAGAGTGTATCCACTGCGATTTTGCCACCAAACAGCGCCGTTTTAAGAGGAATGTCTATGGTTTTAATCAAATCATCGCCTTCTCTGGTATACTCAGGACTTGATGCCACTTCAACACTTAAGATCAGATCGCCTTTTTGACCTTGAAATGACTTTCCTTTATCTTTAACACGCATCTTTTCGCCATTTTTAATGCCCGCTGGAATCTTTACATCAAAGCTTTCGTTATTGTAGGAGAGAGAGTGTTTTCCTCCTAAAATAGCCACATTAAAAGGAATAATAATTTTAGCACTTACATCTAAGTCAGGCTCACTAAAGCCTCCAAATCCACCACCGCCAAAACCGCCTCCGCTGAAGCCTCCAAATCCACCGCTTCGTCCACCGCCGCTAAAGCCGCCGAAACCGCCTCCGCCACCAAAGATGCTACGCAAGATGTCATCTAAATTAGCACCCCCTTGAGCATTTGCAAAATCATGGAAATTTTGTCCACCGAACATGTTGTCACCGTATTGATCATACTGACGACGTTTCTGTTCATCACTTAAAATCTCATAAGCGGCGTTAATCTCTTTAAATTTTTCCTCAGCACCGGCATCTTTGTTAATGTCAGGATGATATTTGCGAGCTAAACGTCGATAAGCTTTCTTAATCTCTTCTGCACTCGCGTCTTGAGAGACGTCTAATGTCTCATATAAACTCTTACTCATGACTTCTAACCTTGTATAAATATTTATAGTGATTATAACACAAAAGTTTAGTCTAGGTCAATCAACTTGACTGCCTATTTTCTTAATATTTACTTTATATTTACCTCTCTCCCTTATAATTTCATCTAAGGAAACTATTAAGGAGTTTAACCATGAAAAAAATCGTTTTTTTATCACTCATTGCATCCCTCGCTCTTTTTGGAGCAACCATAGAAATTGCTCAAATGCCCAAAGATTCACAGCACGTTGACGCCACCTCCCCCAATGTTGTCCTCTCTTACAATAACGCTATTAAAGAGATAAAAAAGAGTGTTGTAAACATTGCAACCACTAAAAAAAGTAAACAAAATGATCAACTCAATGAGCTTATGCAAAATCCGTTCTTTAAAGAGTTTTTTGGAAACAAAATACCTGAATTAAAGCAGCAAGAACGTAAATCTCACTCACTAGGTTCTGGTGTTATCATCTCAGCTAATGGCTACATCGTAACCAATTACCATGTGGTTGAAGGTGCTGATGAAATTGTCATTACACTTCCTAATGATGAGAAAGAGTATAAAGCTAAAGTGATTGGCGAGGATTCTAAAACGGATCTTGCTGTTGTCAAAATTGAAGCAAAAGATTTGCAAGTGGCTAAATTTGGCGACTCATCAAATCTGCTTGAAGGTGATGTTGTTTTTGCTATCGGTAACCCTTTTGGCGTAGGCGAGACGATAACACACGGTATTATCTCTGCGCTTAATAAAAATAATGTCGGACTCAATCAATACGAAAATTTCATTCAAACCGATGCCTCTATCAACCCTGGAAATTCAGGAGGTGCGCTTGTTGATAGTAGAGGCGCACTCATTGGTATTAACAGTGCTATTCTCTCCAAAGGCGGTGGCAACAATGGAATTGGCTTTGCAATTCCTTCCAATATGGTTCAAAAAATTGCTACCTCGCTCATTGAAACCGGTAAAATTGAGAGAGGATTTATGGGTGTGTCCATTTCTGACCTTACCAATGACCTTAAAGAGCTTTATGAGAATAAACAAGGTGCGCTTATCTTGATGATTGAGAAAAATTCTCCCGCTGAAAAAGGTGGATTGCAGGTATCTGATCTTATTCTCGAAGTTGATGGTGTCAAGATTAAAAACTCAAATGAGCTTAAAAATACAGTAGCTGCTATTGCGCCAGATAAAACGATTACCATTACTTACGAACGTGATAAAAAAGTGAAAAGTACTAAAATTAAACTTGCAAAAATGGACGCTGAAAAAGCGACAAGTGATATCGAGGGAAAAACCAGTACAAGCCCTATTGAAGGGTTGAGTCTTTTAGAAATTAATGATAAAACAAGAGCTCAGTACCAAATTCCAAAAGAGATTGAGGGTATACTTATTTTAGATGTCAAAGAAGATTCAAAAGCTGAAAAAATGGGCTTTAGAGAGGGTGATATTATTATTCAAGTGGAACAAGTGCGCATTACTTCATTGAAAGATTTGAATAATGCACTCAAAGAGTATAAAAGTAGTAAAAAGCGTGTCATCATTAATCGCCAAAACTATCGTGCTATCCTTGTCATGCCCTAATATTTAGGAGGCAAACGCCTCCTAAATAAGTTATAATACCCTTTACATGTAAGGAGTTAGTGTATGACAAACGTTTTGATGATCGAAGATGATTTGGAGCTTGCTGAGATTTTGATGGAATACTTAGAACAGTTTGATATTGCTATTACCATCGCAGAAGATCCTTATCTTGGACTCTCAACGCTTGATACACAAAAATTTGATTTAGTGATATTAGACCTTACACTTCCTGGTCTTGATGGTCTTGAGGTTTGCAAAGAGATTCGAAAGCGTCATACCGTACCCATTATTATATCCTCAGCACGCACAGACATTACCGACAAAGTAACTGCTTTGGAAAATGGTGCAGATGATTATTTGCCAAAGCCTTACAATCCTAGAGAACTGCAAGCACGTATTATGAGTTTACTGCGTAGGCAAAAAGGCGTTGTTGCAACAGAACAAAATGTTCAAAAGCCGAAAGATTTGGTCTTAAATGAAGAGCAAATGAGTATTTTATTGCGAGGAAAAGAGCTCCATTTGACTGCCGCAGAATACGGAATACTTGGCTATCTCATGAAAAAAGAAGGTGGTGTTGTCTCACGTGAAGAACTGATCTATAATATCGAAGCTATTAGTGAAGAGACCACCAATAAAAGCATTGATGTCATTATTGGACGAATTCGACAAAAATTGGGTGAGAACCCAAAAGAACCCACTTACATTCACGCCATTCGAGGCGTAGGATACAAGTTTTTACAATGACAAAATCTTCTATCTTTTACAGTATCACCTTTATTTTTGCCATCAGCATCGTCAGTATCTTTCTAGCGCTCCTTTTTTTATTGGAGTACGACAAACAAACCTACACTGAAAAACTCAATACAAAATACTCTATTATTGCACGTGCAACACTTTTTCATCTCAATAATTTTATCACGAATGATGAGCTCAAAAAGCAGGTACAAGGCTACCGTATGCGCGAGATCACCGAAAAAGAGACTCAAGAGCAAATCATTAAAAGTGCCCAAGTTATTCAAAAAATTTCTGATCGCATTGGAACCAGCGCAATTTTGCGTTATGACAATGACCACTACCTCTATATTGAGACAAAATACTCTTCACTCCTTCTTAAAGATGAAGATTTTCAGCCTTACCGCTATGATTTGATTAAAATTATCTTTGGCGTTGTCTTTGCCATTA
Source organism: Sulfurospirillum oryzae (assembly GCF_025770725.1). Classification (NCBI taxonomy): domain Bacteria; kingdom Pseudomonadati; phylum Campylobacterota; class Epsilonproteobacteria; order Campylobacterales; family Sulfurospirillaceae; genus Sulfurospirillum; species Sulfurospirillum oryzae. Next base: position 548,362 of record NZ_JANZKZ010000002.1, read on the forward strand.
TTATCGTTGCTTATATCCTAACGATTCGAAAGTTAAAGCCTCTGCGCAAGCTTAAACGCCAAATGGATCGTTTTGCCAAAGGCGATCTTGATATTAACTGCAAAACCGATGGTGAAGATGAAATCTCCCAAGTCGCAAACTCTTTTCACAATGCCGTCGAACAGATCAATAAACTTAACCACTCAAGGCAGCTTTTTTTACGCAACATTATGCACGAGCTCAAAACACCTATTACCAAAGGACGTATTAGTGCAGAGATGCTTGAAAATGGAAAACAACGCGATCGCCTCATTAGTACATTTGAGAAACTCGAGCTTCTCATTAATGAATTTGCTTCCATTGAGCAAATCACTTCTGGTGAAGGACTTAAAAATGTCAAACCATACCGTTTGGTCGATATGCTGGATGAAGCGATAGATCTTGCCATGATTTCGCCATCACAAATTGACATTGAATTGGATGATGAAATTATTTTACATGTAGACTTTAGGCTCTTTACAACTGCTATGAAAAATGTCATTGACAATGGCATAAAATACTCTATCGACCAAAAGATAAAGATTGTAGCCACCAAAGAAAAGATCTCTTTTGTCAGCCAAGGCAAACCTCTTAGTTATGATCTGGAACACTATTTAGAGCCTTTTGTTCAGGAAAAGAACTCACATCAAAGTTTTGGATTGGGACTCTATATTGTGTATCACATCATCAAAGCACATCATATAAGCTTTACCTATGAACACAAAGAGGGATATAATTATTTTAATTTCGAAAAAATTGAAACGTTAGCGTAAATTTTAGAGTACAATAAAATAATATAGGTATATACAAAGGAGTTATTATGTCTGGGATCGCTTTTTCAAAGATCAATCTTGCTCATCTAATAGACCACCATATCGCCTTACTAGAACGCTTTGGCATTAAAGATGAAGCCCCTTTTGCGTTAATTTTCTTTTCATTAGAAGATCGTAAAGAAGTCGATAGTTTAGAGATGTTCCAACGCATTCTTCGCCGTACAGATGCCATTTTTAATCATAGCAATCATTACGTGGTCATGCTAACAGGAACAGATTGGAATGGTGCAACAGAAGTACTTTCAGGAATTCAAGGGTTTTTAGATCAAGAACCTCATGATAATGTTGTCACTTATCCAGAAGATGGACTTGATGCTAAAACACTTCTCCATAAACTTCACGATATTGTTGAAGAAAACTCCAATATTACAACTGATTTATTGAAGTAGGCTTTTAAAAAGCCTACTTTTTCTACTCGTTTCTAAGTGTGTCTAAAACATTGATTTGTGTTGCTTTATAGGCAGGATAGTACGAAGAGAGAGCCACAATAACACTTGTGCCTACTACGATCAATATAAAATCGAGCATTGAAAGATCAAGTGGCAATTTAGCTGTTCCATACACATCGGCAGGAAGCGATACAATATCAAATGAACCTAACAGAAGCAGCGTTACGGAGCCTAAAAGAATACCAAATAGCATCCCTCCTCCTCCAATCACAAGCCCTAAATAGAAAAAAGTATTTTTAATCTCTTTTTTATAGGCACCGAGTGACAATAAAAGAGCAATCTCTTTTCTTCTATTCATAACCGTCATTAAAAGTGAGCTGATAATATTTAAAGAAGCAATCAAAATAATCAACATTAAAACGATAAAAAGAGCTCTTTTTTCAAGGGCCAGTGCTGCAAAAAAGTTACCGTTCATCTGCCACCAACCAACAATGCCCAAATCATCAGGGAGAACTTTACGGATTTTTTCAATATCGGCAAATGGATCATCTGAGTAGATATGAATTCCATCAAAATGCCCTTCATCATACTGCATGACTTGTGCTAGTGAATCAAGTGTCGTGTACATGTAACTTTTATCATACGCCATTAAACCCGAACGAAAAGAGCCTTGATAATTAAAGCGTTTCATTTTCGGTATTAAACTCATACCGCCAGGATCATTTTTTGTAAAAATAAGCGTTGCTTTTTCATCTGGAGCAAAAAGATGCGTTTTAGCAATCTCACTTCCTGTAATAAGATCGTACTTATCTAAAGTCTTGCCTTTAGTCGCCTCAGCAATGATCGAATTGATCTTTGCTTCTTGCTCAAAATCAACACCAAAAAGCATGCCGCCTTCTAAGCGATTACCTTTTTTGATAATCACTTGTGTCGAAATATAAGGGCTAAACTTGAGTTTTGGAAACTGCTCTTTAAGCGCATTTAAATGTGCCTGATCAACCGGCGAAAAACTGCGTGAATAGATGGAAAGTGGATAATTCATTGTAAAGAGTTTTTTCTCAAACTCTTTATCAAATCCATTCATAATCGCCATAGCAACCATAAGAACCGTCAAACCAATGGCAACACCAAAAAACGCTAAAAGTGATATAACGGTTATAAAGGGTTGAGACTTGTCAAATCGTAAATACTTTTTGACAAGATAGAGACTAAGATTCTTTTGCACCCTATACCCTTACGCTAAAAGCCCTTTTTTAGGACCACTCTTGCCACAACATTGCTTATACTTTTTACCACTTCCACAAGGACATGGCTCATTGCGTGCCGTTTTTTTATCTTTATCATCATCTTCTGCTTCTTCAAATGGACTTTGATGTTGAAGTATCGCGTTAGCGTTGGATTCTTCCATTCTTCGGATCATCTCTTCCATAGCACGTCTCTCTTCTTCTTCTTTGTTATCGCGAAGTTGGACGATATGAAGCGTTCTAAAACTTTCAAATTTGATCTGTTCAACCAGTTCAATAAAGAGATTGTAGCTCTCTTTTTTATACTCAGTCAAAGGATCTTTTTGATTATAGCCACGAAGACTAATGCCCGTTTTCAAAATATCCATTTGATATAAATGCGATCTCCACGCATTATCAAGCACTTGAAGGTATAAAATACGCTCAATTTCCTTGCGTTGTGTCTCATCGACTACAGACATCTTCGCATTAAAACTTTGCTCAAGCTGTTCTGTAATCATCTCTTTGAGCGCCACAAAATCTAGACCTTGTAAAGCTTTCATATCAAAAGATTCACCTAATTCATCTTTCAAAATAGAAACTAAACGCTCAATATTATAATCTGCTTGTGTGATACCTTCATAAATTTCTGCTTTATAAAGTAAGCCTGTCACAAAGTCAACGCGAATCTCTTTAATTCTCGTTTCAATATCAAAATTAGGATTTAAAAGGTCATTTCTAAAATTATAAATGGCTTTACGTTGTTTATTGGCAACATCATCGTATTCCAAAAGATGTTTACGAGACTCAAAGTGAAGCGCTTCAACTTTTTTCTGTGCGTTTTCAACGGCACGTGTCACCATTTTAGACTCGATGTGCTCGCCTTCTTCAATACCTAAACGCTCCATAATCGCTTTAATTCTATCACTTCCAAAAATTCTTAAAAGGTTATCTTCAAGGCTTAGATAAAAGCGACTTTTTCCATTATCGCCCTGACGACCTGAACGTCCACGAAGCTGGTTATCGATACGACGGCTTTCATGGCGCTCTGTACCAATGATATAAAGACCTCCAAGGGCTTTAATTTCATCGTTAAGCTTAATATCAACGCCACGACCTGCCATGTTAGTTGCAATCGTTACAGCGCCTTTTGCACCTGCATCTTTAATAATCTGTGCTTCTTTTTCATGGTTTTTAGCATTTAAAACAGAGTGTGGCACTTTCTCTTTTTTCAAAAGCGCATGGAGTAATTCACTTTTTTCAATCGAAGCTGTACCCACAAGAACGGGTTGCCCTTTTTCATGGCATGCCTTAATGTCTTTAATAACTGCTTCAAACTTCTCACGTTCTGTTTTGTAGATAAGATCGTTCATATCTTCTCTGCGCATAGGAACGTTTGTAGGAATGGAGATAACGTCTAAATTATAAATTTGTGCAAACTCAGTCGCTTCGGTTTGAGCTGTTCCTGTCATACCTGCTAATTTTTTGTAAAGTCTAAAATAATTTTGGAATGTAATATCAGCAAGTGTTTGTGACTCTTCTTTGATCATCACACCCTCTTTTGCCTCTAGAGCTTGGTGTAATCCTTCACTAAAGCGCCTTCCTTCACTTAAACGGCCTGTAAACTCATCGACAATAATAATTTCACCCTCGCGAACCACATAATCCACATCTGCCGTAAAAAGGTAATGTGCTTTAAGCGCTTGATCAAGATGATGCGATAAAACTGCATTTTCAAGACTGTAAAGGTTATCGACGTCAAAAAGTTTTTCAGCGTTACTAATGCCATCTTCGGTCATCAAAATAGTACGATTTTTTTCATCTACGGTAAAATCAGCCTCTTTGGTCAACTTTCTTGCAACACCATCAGCGATTTTATAGCCATCAAGTGTGCGATTAGCAGGTCCTGAGATGATAAGTGGTGTTCTTGCTTCATCGATTAAAATTGAATCCACTTCATCCACAATAACAAAATTATGAGCGTGTTGAACTTTTTCATCCAACGAGTAACGCATATTATCTCTTAAATAGTCAAACCCAAATTCATTATTCGTTCCATAGGTAATATCCGCGTCATACTGTGCTTTACGCTTGGCATCATTCTCTAAATCATTGGTTACAATACCAACACTTAAACCTAAAAAATTATAGATGCGAGACATATCAGTAGCATCTCTTTTGGCAAGATAGTCATTGACGGTTACAACATGAACACCCTCACCTGTCATGGCATTAAGAACAACAGGAAGTGTCGCAACCAAGGTTTTACCTTCACCCGTTTTCATTTCAGCAATGTCACCACCATGGAGTACTAAACCACCAACCATCTGCACATCAAAATGACGCATACCCGTGGTTCGCTTACTCGCTTCTCTTGTTATGGCAAAAACATCATTTAAAACATCGTCAATTTTACTTGTACCCGCTCTTACCTCTTGTTTCAAGGATTCAAAGGCTTCTTTTAAGGCTTCATCACTTAATTTTTCATACGTTGGCTCTAAGGCATTGATCTTTTTAACGCGCCCCTGAAGGTCTTTGACAACGCGATCATTTTTAGTGCCAAAAATTTTACGAACAATATTACTCAACATCATGTGATTTCACCTCTATTTTTCTTTACTTTCATAGCATTAGTTTCTCTTAAAGCTTGGGATTTTATCATACTTTTACTATCTATTTGATAAAACTCCATATCTTATTGTCTTCTCAAGGAGTTTTTTATGCGATTTTTTTGGATATTTTTCTGTTTTACAACACTCCTTTTTGCCAAAATCAATCATTTCAAAACCATTCAAAGCGATTTTATTCAAAAAGTTACTAACGATCAAAACAAAACGATTGTCTATGAAGGCATTTTTTATGCAACTAATGACAAAAAAGCATTATGGATCTATGAAAAACCTGTGTCAAAAAAGATCTATTTTAATAACACACGTGTTTTAATTATTGAGCCTGAATTAGAGCAAGTGATTATTACAACACTTGAAAACACACCTAATATTGCACAGCTGCTTCAAGATGCAAAAGAAGTTGCACCCAATAAATATACAACAACCTATATGGGTACAACCTACACCATTATGGCAAGCAAAGAGAGTATTGATAAAGTCATTTATCGCGATAAACTTGATAACGCAGTCGAAATTGTTTTTTCAAATCAATCGAAAAATCTCTTTTTAGATGATGAACTTTTTCGTGCAGAAATTCCTAGAGGATATGATATTGTTCGAGAATGATAGACTACTTCTTGCATGCGTTACTAAAAAAATCTAACCTTTACATGTAACAATTTAAAGGTTTTCTGGCGGTGTCGGTTTTCCAAAGAAATAGCCTTGGAAATTCTGACATCCCATCTCTTTAAGCCTTTCAAATTGCTCCTGCGTTTCGACACCCTCAGCAATGACTTCCATATTAAAATTTTCGCCAATAGAAATAATCGTTTCAACAATCAAAGCATCACTACGATCAATGATAAAATCACGAATAAAGGATTGATCAATTTTAAGTTCATCAACATTCAAGCGTTTTAAATATTGTAAACTTGAATAACCCGTTCCAAAATCATCAATCGACAATGACAGACCTAAAGCTTTGAGCTCATGAATTTTTGCTAGTGCTTTGGTACTATCACCAATTAGAAGACTCTCAGTAAGCTCCAAACGAATCAATGATGGATCAATCTTAGCTGCCTCTAAAGCTAGGTGAACAACACTCACAAAATCTTCACGTTCAAATTGCTTAGTGCTTACATTTATTGACACACGCCATGTTGATTTTTCTGCATCATTTTCCCATATTTTGACTTGTGCCATAGCTTTTGAAAGCACCCATTGCCCTAAAGAAATAATCAAGCCAGATTCCTCACATAAAGGAATAAACCGTATAGGAGAAATAAGCTCTTGCTGTTCATTTTTAAGCCTTATCAACGCTTCAACACCTATAATCTTAGAGTCTGAATCAACCTGTGGCTGATAAAAGAGAATAAATTGTTCTGAGTCAATTGCATCTCTAAGTTGCTGTAACATGGAAGATTTCTCTTCTATGATTTTTTGAATATGCGGATCAAAAAAGCGAATTGTATTACGGCCATCTGTTTTAGCAGTGTACATGGCACTATCGGCATGGCTGAGTAATGTTTCAGCGTTTTCATTACCATCAAATAGACCAATGCCAATACTTACTGTCATATAAAACGGATGAGCATCAATCATAAAAGGCTCTTTTGTTGCAAGAAGAATTTCCATCGCACGATCTTCTGCCATTTTAGCAACATCTTCTATATTATTGCCCATATTTGGTAATAAAAATGCAAACTCATCGCCACCAAATCGTGCGATAATGTCATGCTCTTTTGCGAAACTCTCCAATCGGCGTGCCATCATCACCAAGAGTTTATCGCCTGCGGCATGTCCTTTTAGATCATTAATGGATTTAAAATTATCTAAATCCATAAAAAGCAATGCACCATAAGCATTTGTACGTTTATTGGAATGAATACAAAGCCTTATTTGTTCGGTTAGCATCGCTTTATTCGCAAGGTTTGTCAAAGAATCATAATAGGAGAGCTTCATAATGCTCTCTTTTTGCATAAATGAGTTAATGGCAAAACCAATATCGCCCGCCAATTCCTCTATCATAGCACGTTCTTCAACACTAAATCCCTCAGCCATCGTTGTACAAATACTCATAACACCTAATGATTTTGATGTAAATTTATCGCTCTTGAGTACAGTAATATAAGCTTCACTCACATCGTAACGAGACATGGTTATAAGGCAGTTAGCTGATATATTTGCACTTTTGGGTGTTAAAATACGAAATCCACCATGTTCAAAAACAGCTTCTTCTACTTCATTGATATCATGTTCTTCTTCAAAACCAAAAGATTCTTTTACATGTAAAGTTCCATTTTCATTTAAAGCAATTTTTACATGTGCAAAAGAGTCATTGGCAAAAAGGCAGAGCGCTGTTTCATGGAGCAACTCTTCGAGTGTTTGAGTCGTAATCAAAATTTGATTGCTATCTGCAACCGTGCGAAGAACCGCATAAAGATGTTTTTGCTGTGCATAAGACTTTTCAAGCTCTAAACTCTTTTGAGCAAGCGTCTTAGTTCGTGCTAACACTAGCGCCTCTAACTCTTTTTTCTGCTCGACATCACGCTTTGTAAGCTCCTTGATTGCCAAATACATTAAAAGTAACAAACAAAGCATAACCATCGAGCTAAAGACAGCCTCTTTCCAAAAAAGATCTACTACTTCATCAAACAAAGTATTTTTAGGAATTTTAATGCTCGTTAATCCTCTTACGTCACCCAACTTGTAGCCATAAGCACTATCATAACGTTTTGCAATATAAGGTAAAACTTCATTTTTTTCACCATGGCACACTAAGCAATACGCTTGAATACGTAATGGGGCAGCGAAAAAGAAAAACTCTTTTTCATCTTTTTTGATAAGTTCTATGCTCTCATTTTTATCAGGATTTTGATTGAAATAGGCAATTGCTTTTGTTTCCAGTGCATCTGCTTGGTTGACAGGATTACGAGGTCGGTCTGAAACATTATGAATGCTAATACCTTGTTTGGAGCGTTTAAGAAACTCTTCACTAATGTGTGCAGAAGCATGGGCAGGGAGGAATCCAACGGTTGAGTCATTAAGATCAATACCGCTTTCTAAAAACTGTTTATGATAGACAAAACGCATAGACATAAAATAATCTTGCAGAGTTTTCGCTTTAGAATAGGCTCTGATTTTTGCCAAATTCTCCGCTTGCTCATATAAATAACTAATAACAAAGGCATTAGCACATAAGACAAAAAGAGCCACAATCCAAAAAAGACGCTTGGTCAGGTTAAGTTGTCTCACGAAGATAATTCCTTTGACTAGACTATAAAGACTCTCTTAGATTGTAATATCTCTAAACTTAGAGTTGTGTTATAAAATTTTAGGAATACTTTTCAAATAAATATATCCAATAATACCCGATAAAAAAGACCCTAATAAAATGGCTAATTTATCAGCGTAATGAAATAATTCCGTATCATTGTAGGCTAAGGTATTGACAAAAAGACTCATCGTAAAACCAATTCCGGTAAGAATCGCAACGCCATAGAGCTGTTTAAAACTACTCCCTGTTGGCAAAGATGCCATGCCCAATTTAATGGCTATGAGACTAAATCCAAAAACGCCCAGCTGTTTTCCTAAAAAAAGACCTAGCATAATCCCTAATGAGACATCTGAAAAAAGAGCAGAGGGGGACACCCCTTTAAGATCAACGCCCGCATTTACAAAAGCAAAAAGTGGCAAAATAAAAAATGCAACCCAATAGTGAAGATCATGCTCCATCTCTTTGAGCATAGAGAAGCGTTCACCTTTTGTTGTATGAGAATAAAGCGGAATACAAAACGCAAGAACAACACCTGCAATAGTAGCGTGGACGCCTGATTTTAAGACACTCACCCACAAAATAAGACCTAACAAAATATAAGCTGCTTTTTTAATGACTTTCATCTGATTCATTATGGCTAAAATAACAATGGCACCTAAAGCAATGATAATTGATACAAGGGACAATTGACTGGTATAAAACAGTGCAATAATGACAATAGCACCAAGATCATCAATAATAGCCAATGCCATTAAAAAAATCTTTAATGAAGTTGGAACACGAGAGCCTAATAAAGAGAGAATACCCAAAGCAAAAGCTATATCTGTAGCGGTAGGAATTGCCCAACCATTCATTGAAAAAGAATCGGCATGGTTAAAAAATGTAAAAATAAGTGCTGGTGTTACCATTCCACCAAGTGCTGCTATGGCAGGAAGTGCAATTTGACTTTTAGAAGAGAGTTCTCCTTCTAACACTTCTCGTTTAATTTCTAACCCTACGAGAAAAAAGAAAATCGCCATTAAACCATCATTGACCCATAGCAATAATGGCTTGGCAATACCAAAAGAACCGACGCTTATTTGTAGGGGAGTATGAAGAAAATGTGTATAGAAGTCCGTTAAAAAGCTATTTTGAAAAAAGAGAGCTAGTAGCGTTACGATAATTAAAATAACTCCCGAAGAAGACTCTTTTTTAATGAACTCTTCTATCGATGTAAACATAATAACCCCTTTGAGTTTGTACTTTTATACTAACATACTGAGGTAAATAGTTTATAAATAACGCTTACTTTCCAAGGCAAAAGCTACTAAACATCTTTTCTAAAATCTCATCGCGTTCAAAGGCAGTGGTAATGGAAGAGATACTTGTAATAGCTTCATTGATGTGAAAGGCAAAGAGTTCTAACTCACCCTCACCTAACCTCGCATAAGAGCTTTGAACATTCTCATACGCTTTTTTCACCGCTTCAATCTGCCTTGTAGAAGTCAGCATAATGCTATCTTCAACAGCAGTTTGATCTAAAATCCTTTGCAGTTTTTGCGTTAGTTCATAGCTATCATTTTGGCATGAAAGTGCGATAAAATCTGTCCCTAAATGCTTTGTATCAAACTGATTGGGTAAGTCAATCTTATTGAGCACCATTAAGATTTGTTTAGAATCTGCATAATTTTGAAGTAATGCCAACATCTCTTCATCTTCGTGGTCACACTCTTTGCTATTGTCAAACAGTGCAATGACGATTTCAGACTCTTCAATGGCAGCAATTGAACGCTCAATGCCAATTTTTTCAATCACATCATGTGCTTGCCTAATGCCTGCCGTATCGACAATACGCGCTAAATGCGTACCGATACGAAGCTCTTCTTCAATCGTATCACGCGTTGTTCCTGCAATGTCGCTAATGATAGCTCGATCATAACTTAAAAGCGTATTGAGAAGTGAGCTTTTACCCACATTTGGCTTACCCACAATCGCTATTTTAAACCCCTGCATAAGCCCTTGTCGTCTTTGGCTACTTTCATACGTTTTGAAAAGCTCTTGTGCAAGAAGGTCAAGCTTGTTTTTGATCTTTTCGATCATATCAAGCGGTAAGTCTTCCTCAGCATAATCAATATTTACTTCAACAAACGCCAAAATTTCGATCAATTGTTCTCTTACATGTAAAACAAAATTACGTAGTTCACCTTTGAGCTGGCGTGTGAGCATTTTTGCGGCATCAGCACTTTTTGTTTCAATGAGGGCAGCAATGGCTTCAGCTTCACTCAGATCAATACGACCATTCAAAAAAGCTCGCTTGGAAAACTCACCTGGATTGGCGAGCCTTGCACCATGATGAATGAGTGTTTCTAAAACAAGTCCTGCAACAACACTACCACCATGACATTGAAACTCCACAACATCTTCTGCCGTGAAGCTGTATGGTGCTTTAAAGTAGATAACAAGGGCTTGGTCGATTGCTTCATTTAAGTGATCATGTAAAAAACAGAGTGTTGCAACACGAGGAGTAAACGTCTCTTTGTGAGAGAGTTTATGAGCCAATGCAAGGGCGTTAGGTCCACTGACACGAATAATCGCGATGGAGCCAACGCCCGCACTGGTGGCTATTGCAGCAATAGTATCTATGCGTTTTTCCTATTGAAATCATTGACAACGATAAATTTACCGCCATCTTTTCCTGATTTAATACCTACATATTTTTCAGGAAATTGTGCGCGAAGTGCTTCAAGAGCAATTTTAATCAACACGCCATCTAAAATTTTCGTTTGACCTTTTCCGCTGTTGCGAATACGTTCAATCACAGGACAAAGATATTTTTCAATCATCTCTTCTTGATTTTTCAAAAATTCGGCAATTTCAAGACGAATATTAAGACCATATTTTAAATTAATCCAGTTGTAAAGTAGATAAGAGAGTGCTTTATAACGATACCCCTCTTTTCCAATCAACAATGCTGCGTCTTCACCGCTAAATTCGATTAAAATCGTGTCATCATTGTATTTAGAAACCGTTGGGCTTTCAAGCGAAAAACAGCTGTATTTAAAGAGGTTTTTAATTTGTACACGCACTTCATCAATGACATCGTTTAATTCACGTTTCTCATGATGAAAATTTTGATCAATTGAAGTTGAAGCAACGCTATGTCTTACTTCTCTCATTGGAGCAGCTTTTGGCGTCTCTGGCTTGAGAGGCTCAACACGTGGAGCCGCCATTGGAGTAGAAGTCTCTTTTGGAGGGTTGAGTGTTTCAGCACGTTTATTGGCATCTGTTAATTCACTCTTTGGAAATTCTCTATTTTTGCCTTTATTGCGTCTATTTTTATTACGTCTGTTACGATCTCTTCGCTCATCATTCATCGGAGCATCAGCATCATTGTTCTCTTCTTTACGAGGCGCTGAAAACTCTTTTCGCTCACGCTCTTCTCTAAAAGGTTTAGAGCCTTTACGCTGCACTTCAATAATGGCACTTTTTTTAAAGAGCCCAAGAAATCCACTTGAGCCATTTTGAACAATGTTAATATCTAAATCTACGACCGAACAAGACAACTCACTCGCGGCTTTGGAGTAAGCTTCTTGGAGTGTTGCTGCTTCTACTTTGATCATTTCTCGACCTTTTGCTCTTCATGTTTTTTTGCGAAAAGTTTATTGACGTAAAACTGTTGTACGATAGATGCCAAATTGTTTGTAAACCAGTAGAGTGTTAAACCTGCTGGGAACGTCACAAAGAAGAAAGTAAAGATAAGTGGCAAAAACTTCATAATCTTCTCTTGCATTGGATCTGTAAAGGTTGTTGGTGTAATGCGTTGGTGTAAGAACATGGTAATACCCATAAGCACGGGGAGAATAAAATAAGGATCTTTAATCGCGAGATCTTGTACCCAAAAAATCCATGCTGCACCTTTAAGCTCAATTGCATTTTGAAGAACACGGTATACTGCGAAGAATACTGGAATTTGCAATATAATAGGCAAACATCCACCCATTGGGTTAGCGCCATTCTTCTTATACAGTTCCATCATGTGAGTATTGAGTTTTTGTTTGTCATCAGCATATTTTTTCTGTAATTCTTTGACTTTTGGAGCAAGCTCTTTAAGCTTGTTCATTGAAACCATACCTTTATAGGTCAAAGGATAAAGTACTAAACGAACGGTAATGGTCATTGCAACAATTGCCCAACCCCAGTTACCAAAGATACCATGAAGGAATGAAAGAAGCGTAAAGAGTGGTTTAGCAATAAAAGTAAAAAAGCCATATTCAATCACATCGGTAAGTTCAGGATTAATCGCTCCCAATTTTACATGCTCTTTAGGTCCAATGAAACCACTAAGTTTCATGTCTTCATTACCCTTAACAAAGAGAATCGGGTCTTTATCTTTGCCTACAGAAACAATCGTTTCTAATCCCTTATCTAAGTCATAGAAAAATGTTGTGTAATATTTATCAGCACCTGCAACAATGCGTGCATTTGAAAAATGATCATCCGCTTTCGCATCGCCATCAGCAATTGTTTTTACGGTGCCATCTGCCTTTTTAATTAACGCACCATGGAATGTGTAACTATCAACCGCTATACTTGGGCGAAAACCTGGAGAGAGAAAATACTCTTTAGGTGTTGAGAGCTGTACATGTAAGTCATATTTACCTGATGGGAAGAACGTAATTGTTTTTGTAATGACAAGGTTGCTAAGGGTTTGCGTTAAAACAACACTGCTTCCATTTTCAGCTACATCAACAGTGCTTTTATCGGCACTGTAAGACATCACAAAAGCATCAGCATTAACGGCTTTATCGCTAAAGCGAATTTCAAGAGGTAAAAGACTTTGAGAAGCATCAATCAGCTGAAAACGCCCACCTTGATCGTCTTTGTATTTTCCTTCTTCAAGATAAAACTTTGCAATTCTTCCTAATCTATCAATTTGCACTTCATAGCCTGTGGCTTTGATCGTTGCAATAATCTCACCCTCTTTGCCTGTTGCCATTGGTGGCTGTGCTACTACATCTCCACTGGCTACGCTTGACTTAACTTCTGGCGCACGTGTTGCAGTCGTTGTGGTTGCATTTTGTTCAAGTGTGGTTTCGGTTAATGGAGGATTTTTGGGGATAAAAAAATGATCATACAGAGCAAAAAATAGAAATGATAAAACAGTGGCAAGAATGATGCGCACCTGAGGAGTAAGTTTATCTGTCACAAGATTACCTTTATTTCAATGTTTTAAAAGATTTTACCACGTAAAAACTTTGCTTATCTTTTGGTACAAACCAAAAAGTTATCGGATGAATAGGTGGATGTTGTTTGAGAGAAAGAGGAAGAGAAGATGCAAAGCTTCTTTGAATCACGGGGTAATCAATTCCCCCAACAAAAAGCTGATTGCATTTCAAAATGCGTATAAAACTATAAAAGATAGCTTTTAAAAAACTATTGTGTAAAAGTTGCTCTTTGGCATATTGCGAACACGTCGGATAATACCTACAACTTCCATAGCCAATCAGTGTAAAAAACTTCTGATAAAGCTTTATCAACAACAGTGCTAAAGTTTTCATTCTTTAACACAGTTTAATTTTTTCATAGACCATATAATCCCTTTTTTAAGAGCTTCATACGATATGTGATTTATCTTCTCTTTTGCTACAAAAACATACACGCCATCATGTAAAGTGTGTTGAATTTCTAAAAAAATAGCCCTAAGTCGCCTTTTGGCTAGATTTCGCTTGATAGCATTACCGACTTTTTTACTTGCCGTAAAGCCAACTCTTTTTGCTGTATCGTTATTGTAAAAGACTAAGGCACCTTCATAGTGCCATTTTTTAGCATGGTTATAAACGTATGAATACTCTCTCGTTGCCTTGAGAGTATCATAATCTTTTAAACGGCCAATCTTCTTCTACCTTTAGCACGACGTGCTGCAATGACTTTACGTCCACCTTTAGTTTTCATTCTAAGTCTGAAGCCATGAGTGCGTTTTTTAGGTGTACTATGTGGCTGATACGTTCTTTTCATCAAAAGTTCCTTTAACCAAAAATAATTTTAAGGTATGGATTTTACCTTAGCTTTACTTAAAATTGCATAAGCTTCGATTAAGCCCTGCTTTACATGTAAGCCCTTAGCGAAGCTCCATGACCATTTTTTTCAAAACTTCTTTATCAATTTTCGCTTCACTTGGACTGGTCTGTGGAAGCTTCTCTTTATAGACAATAATAGACGGGATCATGTGATTTGGCAAATGTTTCTTCAACTCAAAAACAATCTCATTTTTGGGAATTTCTCTGATTGCGCTGTAAACCATGACAATCTCTTCTTCTGTTTTTTCATTTTCAATCGAAAAAACAGCACATTGACTGATTTGCGCTAGCTTATCGTGAACAACGCTTTCGATCTCATAAGGGCTGATTCTAAAACCACTCACTTTGATCATATCATCTTTCCTTGAAACAAAGTAAAGGTAGCCCTCCTCGTCTCTGTAAACAAAATCACCACTAGCAACAACGATTTCATCGGTTAGATCACCCTCTAAATTAACCACTTTATCTAAAATGGAAATGCTTTTATAACGTTTTTGGGTATCTTCTTTCGATTTCCAATAACCTTTGTAAATGTAGCCTCCACGGTGAATCAACTCTCCGATTTCACGAGGCTGACACTCAAACCCTTGTTCATTAATAACATGAATTTCAACACCAGGGATTGGCTTGCCAATCGAGTTGGGACGAATTTTAAGTTGTGCAGGATCAAGATAGGTTGAACGAAATGCTTCTGTAAGCCCATGCATAGAGTAAAACTTAGCACTTGGGTAACGCTCTTCAATGTCCGCAATCATTTTAGATGTAATTTTTCCACCTGAAGAGGTCACGATACGCACATTGGCTAAAAGTTTTGCATTGGGAATGCGTTTTGGATCGCTTTCAAACATTTGTGTAATGTGTGGAGGCATAAGTGGAAGAACGGTGACACCATCGTTGATGAGATGGTTGAAAAAATCTGCTGGAAGCACTAAAGAGTGAAGCGCTATGGTCGCGTGATTGTAAATGGAACAGAAGAGTTGGTTAAGACCATAATCTAAGATAAAAGGAAGCGTCCCAGAGATAACATCACTTTCTTTCAGTTCAAGGTAGTTTGAAGCGACTCTGGCACTATCGATGAGATTGCGGTGCGTAATGACGATGCCCCTTGGAAACCCAGTAAGACCAAAACTATAGGTAATTGCTGCATTTTTATAGTCGCCAATGTTACATGTAAAGGCATCACTACAACATTTATAAATCTCTTCAAACGAGACAATATCGCGTTCACTGGCTTCATAGGTGATAATTTTACCGCTAAATTTGATCTCATCAATGCTTTTGATCTTTGATTTATCGGTCATAATACACGCCATACCACAATCGTTAATGATGTGTTCCACTTGCTCAGGCTTTAAAAGTCTTGAGATCGGTACGAAAATATGTTCCGTTGAGAGAAGTGCCAAAATTGCAATAATCTGCTCACTGCTTTTATGCGAATAAATACCAATACGTGACCCACTTGGAAGTGCAAGTTCACTCAGATATCGTGCTATTTGATTGACTTTACGAAAAACTTCAGCATAGGTTAGTTTTTTAGCACCATCAACAATCGCTATTTTATTGGGACACGTTACTGCGGCTTTTTCAATGAGCGCACGAATACAGTTTATAGACATTTTGGCTCCTTTGTATCTTATTTTTTATACGAGGTAAAAGCAAAGCTCTTACCTCTACGTTTGCCACTGAGGCACTAAAGCTTGCCTCTTAAGAGGCAGAATTTTCTTTATTTTCCATTCCTAACGTCCAGATTGCGTAGTCATAATCCATGACAATATTAGGAGTAGCATGTAGATTCATCACTTTTTTATAGAAGAATTGCATAATCATCTCAACCTCTTCGTAAGAAAGCACTTTGGTAATACCGCCTGTTAAGACGATTGTATTGAGCAAATCCAGATGCAGTGTCACATACAAAGGATTGAGTCTTGAGACTTTGTAAAGCACTAAAAAGATGGAAAGTTGCATCAAAATGCGTAACGCTTTTTCGCTCTCTTCTTCTAAAATATTCTCTGTCACATTCAGATACGACAACAACTCATAGACAAACTCATTGTTTTTAGCCGCAAAAATAAGCGTTTCGCGAGACTTAAAGACACCCAGCTTTTTAAAGACCAAGCGATCATATCCGCTTTCACTCACAATGTTATCGCGAACCAAGTCACGACTGTAATGAATATCCGTCGTAGCCCCACCGATGTCCACGACAATGAATGGATTGACCACTTCAAAGTTCGCATCAATAAGCGGTAAAGAACGGTTAACAATGTACGGAGTTGAGTAGATTTGATTCGCCGTGATTTCGTAAAGATGCTTGATGTCCTCTTTACCCACGATGTCCGCTTGATAGAGGTTGGTAAGGTACTCTTTAAGCTCGCCACCGTTTACATGTAACTTCTCAGTGATGATATTTCCAAGCACTTTAAGTTCTGGAATTTGCACACTTAAAAAGGAGGCGTCTTGTTTGGTTCCCACATAAACGATATTGCTGTACTGAACGTTTTTGAGGTAATCAAACAGTTTTTCATCAAACACTTTGCCAATGCCATCAATTCCACCTACGATAATAACCACATCGACCAGTTCGCTAGGCGCTCTGCTCTCCTCTATCTTACTGTACAAAATGGTATCAATAATGTTAATGCCCGAATTAAATGCTATGTTCTTAGCAAATTTCAGACTAAAGGAGTTGGTAAGCCCGATGATCAGTGTACTTAAACCACCATTGGCAGAAGAGCAGATAAAAATATCTTCTTTCTTATAGTTTGCAAAAATATTGCCGCACTTGGTAATCAAATCATCGTAAATATCTTTCTTAAAATCCCTAAAATACTGACTG
Source organism: Sulfurospirillum oryzae (assembly GCF_025770725.1). Classification (NCBI taxonomy): domain Bacteria; kingdom Pseudomonadati; phylum Campylobacterota; class Epsilonproteobacteria; order Campylobacterales; family Sulfurospirillaceae; genus Sulfurospirillum; species Sulfurospirillum oryzae. Next base: position 565,603 of record NZ_JANZKZ010000002.1, read on the forward strand.
ATACCGCTTGTTTGGCATACTTTAAAGTAGGTACTTCCTACATCAATGAGAAGTTTACTCATAGCATCGCCCCTATGTCGTGAATAATTTTATTGATCACCTCTGTTTTGCTCTCAGGTAAATTGACCTTTGATTTTTCATACGCAAAACAGCGATCTGGTAGTGGTAGTTTTCCTTTTTCAATGATGCGGATATTGCCAGATTCATCGCGAATGGTGATGACTTCATTGTTGTTGATAATATGCGGCGAAAAAGGTACATCAATAAGACCACTTTTGATGGTATTAAACACTTTACGCCATAAGGTATCGGCAGGGTCATTAAAGACTGCGTCCATAATGGCACGAACTTCAAGCTCCAAGTTCTCCTCTTCCTCAGCGTCATGCACCTGTGGAAGACCTTTGAGAGTGCGAAGCGTGTACTTGGTATTGGCAACCGATTGGGCGTTGCACTGCATGGTGGGGATACCAAAGGCTTCATCACGGGTTTTGATGATGATTTTATCGGCTCGCACCATTGCCGCAATGACGGTATTGGTGTTAATCAGTGAATCAGAAAGATTTTTATCTCTTGGAAATGCGCCCATCCATTGGTGATACACAAGGTTGATGATAGCGTCCTCTCCACCAAACATATCAGCATACTCACGGGCTAGTTTTTTAAGCACATTGGAAGTCACAATATCTTGCATCATGGAGCCATTTTGTGAAAAACTGACCGAAAACGACTTCACGCCCTCTTCAATGGAAAGCAGCATCTCGATAAGCTGAATGACGATGACAATACACGGAGGAACGAGTGTCGCGGTCAGTGGTCCAAAAGACTCACGGTTGATCGGTTCATTGAGCGTTGAGTACTTCGCACAGACTTTATCGACGTATTTCCAGTATAAAAAGGCTTTATCGAGTGGAAAGTTTTTTGAGTAGGGAAGCATGTACGTAATCGGTCCACCTTCGATCTCAAAGATGCCCGAAGCGAGTGCTGTTTCAACCAAAAGCCTTGCATCAGGAGTTCCGTGACGAAGACTGACAGGTTTATTAAAATGTGTCATCATTTTACGCGTGGTGCGATAGCCGTGATTGACCAGCGGGTAACCGTTAAGCATGTCCATCTCGTTCTCTTCGGAGAGAGTGAGCATCTTTTTTGCCATGGCATAGTCATTGAGTCTTGTGTTACTATCGATGGTGAGAGGCAGAACATCGATGTCTGCTTTCATAAACTCTTCGTAGAGTTCGAACATCTTTTTATAGGTAGGAAAACCGCCGCGAGGTTGAACAAGAAGACGATCTCGCTTTTTAAAATGATGGGAGATAAACATCTCTTTATTGGCATTGCGAATAAAATCTTCAATCTCATCAAAATCAAAACTATCAGCATATTCATTTCGGGTGATGACATCACGCTCTTTTTGGAGTAAACTCATGCCTTCTCCTTTACAAAACGCTCAATTTCATCCAGACCCGTGTTGAGATCGACTTGATGGAAAACAAGATCAAATCCATACGATTTGTATTTGGGAATGATGTCGCTTTGAGCAGCTTCACCTACAGCTAGGTTTCCACCAATCACAAAAATGACATCTTTAAGTGCGTACTCAGAGCGCAAAAATTGCAAATCCCGACACCAGCCCTCTGCTTCGCCATTAAGCGAAGAGATGAGTAAAATGTCTGCATCTGTTTCAACAACAGCATCAATAAACTCCTCTAAAGAAGTATTTACCCCTAGGTTAAACACCTCAAAGCCTCTTGCTTGTAACGATATATCAATGAGCCTATTTGCGACTACATGGATATCATTACCCACTACACCTGTGACTACTTTCATGGACTGACCTAAAATTTGAATGATTTTGCATTTTATCTTAACCTTTGTAAAGGTATAATTAACGCAAATTTTTTAAAGTGGATCTATGTCAAAAAAAGCCTTTTTGTTCCTTATTTTTCTCATTGTTAGTGCTCAAAGCCTTTTAATCGCCTGCGGTGGAAGTTGTTTAGAGTGCCATTCTAAGCTTCAGCCCTACATTCGTGACCAAAATCACGTCATTCTAAACGAGTGTACCTCGTGTCACAATAAACCCTCAGAACAAGGGCAATGTGGTAAAGACTGCTTTGATTGCCATTCGCGTGAAAAAGTCTATGCGAATAATGAGATTGTTGCACATCAAGAGCTCAAAATCTGCGGTTCTTGCCATAAAGAAAAAGTGGATTTTACAGCCCCTAAACGTTCATCCATTTCCAATCAGCAAAATTTAATACAATTATTCAAATAATCAAGGAGTAACCATGAAATTTTACACCGCAGACCTTTGCGACAAATACCCAGAGAATATCCAAGTGTTAGATCCTATTATGAAATCTTACGGTGGAGCGAAACGTGTTATGGGACAAATCGTCACCGTCAAACTTTCAGGACACAATAAAACACTGGTTGAACTGCTTAAAAGTGAAGGTGCGGGTCAAGTCGCCGTTGTCGATGTTGATGCCACATACACCGCCGTTGTCGGCGATAACCTTATGAAATTCGCTTATGAAAACAACTGGGCTGGAATTGTTATTAACGGGTATGTTCGTGACACTAAAAATACCAAAGAGATTGACGTAGGGCTTTTTGCGCTGGGAACATGCCCTAAAAAGACGATGACACCCCAAGAGGGCGAATTACATGTAAAAGTAAGTTTTGGGGGAATTAGCTTTAACGAAGGTGATTATCTTTATGCAGATCGCGATGGCATTATTGTCAGTTCTATGCCTTTGGAGATGTAACCAAACACGCATGCATGATCTTTTTCCACTCCACATCAAAGTGTTTTCGTATGAACGCTTTGGTGTGAGGCACGATGCACGCCGAACAGTCTAAATGCGCCACGTTTTCATATACAAATACCCCACTCTTTTTAAAACCAATCGAACATTCACTCTTACATGTAACCCCCTCTTCTACTCTTAACCCTGCATCATTAAAGCGAAAATGGGGGCATGCACACAAGTAGCAATTGAGTGCTTTAATGTTATGGCACTTTTGTTTGTTAGCATACAAAGGACAAAAATCAGGCTCATTTTCAACCATATTTTCGAAAAGAAAATAGTCAATTATCTTCTCTTTTGTATACTTTTGAGTATTCAGTTTTTGAACAATTGTGTGATGTTTGTTAGCATGTGTTTCAAACCACTCTAAATAGCTCATAAAATTTGCATTTCCTTTCAAAAATTGGCATCTAACTTGAAAATTTTATTGTAAAATTCCGGCAAAGGAATGATATGAAAAAGTTTTTAACCATTTTAGCACTTATCTCAAAACTCGTTGCTGAGGATTCCAACGATTTGGACGAAATAAAAGAAGAAGATATACCAAAAATACTCTCAATCATCAAGGATGGAACCAAAGAGCATCTACCTATGATGTTAGATGACTACACCACACTTGTTGATATAGTCAGTGTTAACAATGCCATCGAATACCGAAACCGTATCAACTCCGCCAATGAACATGTTAAAACAATCCTAAAAGCCGATAAAGGCACACTCATTAAAACAACATTTGAAAATAATAAAAGTTATCTTTGCAGTGATTATGAAACAAGGTTGCTGCTCAAAAAAGGCGCTGTATTTATTTATGTCTTTTTGGATATGAATAATGCAGAGTTGTTTAAATTTTCGATTCAAGATAAAGATTGCCAGTAACTTCTTACATGTAAAGGGATTTACATGTAAGAAGTATTACGTCGTTAGTGTTGGGTTATCACGATTTCGCCGTTTTTGGCATCAATAACAATGCTTTCACCCTCATGGAGTTTTTCTTCCAAAATAAGTTCAGCCAATTTATCTTCCACAAGCTCATAAAGTGCCCTTTTAAGGGGACGAGCACCGTAAACTGGGTCAAATCCAGCCTCGGCTATCAACGCTTTTGCCGCAACAGTAAGTTCTGCTTTGATCTCTTTCACGGCGAGTTTTGTTTCTATATCTTTAAACATAATGCTTACAATTTCTCGTAAACCATCTTCGCTTAGAGGATTAAAAATAATAATGTCATCCAAACGATTCAGAAATTCTGGTTTAAAGTGCGCCCTAAGCTCTTTCATTACCTCTTCGGTGCGCTTTTCGCCCTCAAATTCCATAATCTTTGCACTGGCAATATTAGACGTTAAAATAATAATGGTGTTTTTAAAATCAACTGTCACACCTTTATTGTCCGTCAAACGCCCTTCATCAAGTACTTGAAGTAAGATGTTAAAGACATCAGGATGCGCTTTTTCAATCTCATCAAAAAGAACAACACTGTAAGGCTTTCGACGTACTGCTTCTGTTAGCTGTCCACCCTCATCGTACCCTACATAACCTGGAGGTGCTCCGACTAAACGACTCACGGAGTGTTTTTCCATATATTCGCTCATATCAAAACGAATCAGCGCTTTGGTCGTATCGAACAAGAAGTTAGCGAGTGCCTTAGCACTTTGTGTTTTACCCACACCTGTAGGTCCTAAAAAGAGGAAACTACCAATAGGTTTATTTTGCTCACTGAGTCCTGCTTTATTGCGCTTAATCGCTCGGCCTATGGCTTTAATGGCTGCGTCTTGTCCCACAACTTCTTTTTTGAGGTGCTCTTCAACCGCTAGGACTTTTGCTTTTTCGCCTTGGAGCATTTTATTGACAGGAATGCCTGTCCATTTGCTGACGATAGTTGCTATCATCTCTTCATCAACACTGTTTTTCAAGAGTGTTCCGCTCTCCACCATTTTTTCCCAACGTGCTTTAAGTTCATCTTCTTGTTTGAGAAGTTCTGGCAATTTGCCGTACTCGATTTCAGCAGCCTTGTTAAACTCACTGCGTTTTTTAGCATTTTCAGCTTCACGACGGAGTGTTTCAGCTTGGCTTTTAATCGAAGCAATATCGTTAAAAACACTTTTCTCAGTTTCAAACTGTACTTCTAAAGATCGCATCTTCTCTTTGGCGTCACCAAGCTCTTTTTCAATGACATGTAACCGCTCGTCGTTCTTTTTATTTTTTTCCATCAAAAGCGCTTCTTTTTCAACCATTAGCGTGCTAATAGCGCGTTTGATGCGACTAAGCTCTGTGGGTTCACTCTCAATTTGCATTTTAAGTTCAGCCGCCGCTTCATCGATAAGGTCAATTGCTTTATCAGGCAAAAAACGGTCACTAATGTAACGAGAACTGAGTTTTGCGGCTGCAATCAAAGCAGAGTCTTGAATGCTCACATTGTGGTGCGCCTCAAGATGCTCTTTAATACCGCGTAAAATCTGTAAGGCTTCGTTGATGCTTGGCTCATTAACCGTAACGGGTTGAAAACGTCTTTGAAGTGCCGCATCTTTTTCAAAATATTTGCGGTATTCTTTAAGTGTTGTTGCCCCAATCGTATGAAGTTCACCTCTAGCGAGAGCTGGTTTTAAAATGTTCGCAGCATCCATACTACCCTCACTTGCCCCCGCACCTACAATGGTGTGAATTTCGTCAATAAAGAGGATGATGTTGCCACTTTTTTTTACTTCATCGATAACCGCTTTAAGTCTGTCTTCAAACTCGCCACGGTACTTAGCACCCGCGATCAACGCGCTCATATCCAAAGCCACAACACTTTTATTTTGAAGACTAAGCGGTACATCATTATGTGCAATTCTAAGGGCCAATCCTTCTGCAATAGCGGTTTTACCCGTTCCAGGTTCACCGATTAAGATAGGATTGTTTTTGGTCTTTCGAATCAAAATCTGCATCATTCTCTGAATCTCTTCATCACGCCCAATAACAGGATCAAGCTTACCCTCGCTTGCTAATTTTGTCAAATTGATACCATATTTTTCGAGCGATTCAAGGTTTTCATCACTGCTTTGCTTGTCGATCTTTTTGCCACCGCGCAATGCTTCAAGGTTTTTCTTAAAGTGTAAAAGATCAAGATACTTACCCAGTATTTTTTTCAAAGGATCGCTGTCAATATTGGCAAGTAACCACGTATCGACGGAGAGGTAGCTATCGCCTTTTTGCTTCATCAAGCCTTCGGCTTTTTGCAATGTTTCAACAAGGCTACGAGAGATCGAAACATTCTCTTTAGTCACATGTGACGCTGTTGGTAATTTTTGGACTTCGCTTTTGATTTCAAGTTCAATGGCGCTCTTATCAATATTCATTTTATTGAAGACTTGATTGAGTATGGAGGCCGAATTGGTAATGAGTCCCCACGTTACATGTAAAGGCGTTGCTTCAGAATTTTTAGAATGCAGTGCAAGGCTAATAGCGCTTTCTATCGCTTCTCGCATTTGGTTGGTCAACTGTTCAAAAAGTGAGTTCATGGCATCTCCTTAATTATTTTTCTATAATTTTACAACTTTAGTCTATTGATGTCAAGTTTATTTAGCAGATTAGCATCACTTTTAACCTAAAAACACTTAAAAATTTTATACCATACCTACTGCTTTCATAGAAATTTTAGGGAAACTGCACTATAATCATCTCTCAGAGAATACGCATATCATGCTAGGAGCATACACACGCTATGAAACACTTACCATTTGCTACAGCTGGCTTCATTGCCACGTTTTTGGGTATTACTACCTTTTTTTCATCAACCCTTTTTGCGGCTGATAATGCTGAAGGCGAAAAGAGCCGTCTTGCTTCTTTGGCAAAATTCACACGCGTTTTGGCAACTATTGAAAAATATTATGTCGATGACATTAAAATTGACGACATCGTCAAAAAGTCTATTGAAGGACTTTTAACCAATCTCGACGCACACTCCTCCTATCTTGACGAAAAACATTTTAAAGACCTCAAAATCCAAACCGATGGTGAATTTGGTGGACTAGGCATTACCGTTGGACAAAAAGATGGTGCCCTTACCGTCATAGCGCCAATGGAAGGAACTCCTGCTGATAAAGCGGGTGTTAAAGCGGGGGACATCATCCTCAAAATCAACAAGCAATCCACTCTTAACATGACCATTGATGAAGCCGTTAACTTAATGCGTGGTAAACCAGGCACTGGCATTGAACTGACTTTAGTTCGTGAAGGTGAAAGTAAACCTCTTCTTATTTCAATTGTTCGTGATATTATTAAAATCGAATCCGTTTATTCTAAAATGATCGAAAATGAAAACATCCTTTATGTTCGTGTCGTCAATTTTGATAAAAATATCGTTGGTGATGTTCAAGAAGCAATTGGCAAACATAAAAATGTTAAAGGTATCGTTTTAGACCTTCGTAACAATCCTGGCGGATTATTGAACCAAGCGGTTGGATTGGTAGATCTTTTCGTTGATGAAGGCATTATCGTTTCTCAAAAGGGACGCATCGAGTCTGAAAATGCTGAATACAAAGCAAGCAAATCTGCAACGATTACCAAAGCACCTCTTGTTGTTTTAGTAAATGGTGGAAGCGCAAGTGCGAGTGAAATCGTTAGTGGTTCACTGCAAGATCATAAACGTGCCATTATTATTGGTGAAAAAACATTTGGAAAAGGAAGCGTTCAAGCTGTTCTTCCTGTGGTAGACAATGAAGCTATTCGTTTGACGATTGCACGTTATTATCTTCCAAGTGGTCGCACCATTCAAGCAGAGGGTGTAACACCTGATATTACTGTGTACCCAGGTGATGTTCCACATAAAAATAATGAACAAGCACTTAAAGAGAAAGATCTTAAAAAGCATTTAGAGAGTGAACTTAAAAAAGTAGACGACAATAAAACAGAAGTAAAAGATACCAAAGCAAAAACAAAGACAAAAGAGACAACAAAGGCAGATAAAGAGATCGTGAGTCAAGAAAATCTATTCAAAGACTTACAATTAAAAAGTGCTGTTGATGCTATCAAAGTACTTGCAATTAAAAAATAATTGAGGAGCAACCATTGAATAAAGGTGCATTGTTATACGAAGGTAAAGGTAAAAAACTGTTTTTGACAGACGATGAAAATCTCTTAATTTCAGAATTCAAAGATGACTTAACAGCATTTAATGCTGAAAAAAGAGGTAATGAAGCGGGTAAAGGTGCACTTAACTGTAAAATCAGTACTCAATTGTTTCATCTTTTAGAAAAACATGGCATTCAAACGCACTTGGTTAAAACACTTGATGATACACAGCAACTCGTAAAAAAAGTTAAAATTATTCCTATTGAAGTGGTTGTAAGAAATATTGCAACAGGTTCTCTCTCAAAACGATTAGGTATCAAAGATGGTACGACACTTCCTTTTACATTAGTAGAGTTTTACTATAAAGATGACGCACTCGGTGATCCACTGATCAACGATGAGCACTGTTTACTTCTCAATCTTGTTAAAAGCGAGTCTGACCTTGAAGAGCTTAAACGCCTTGGTCGTGAGATTAACGTTATTATGAAAAGCTTCTTTGCGGAGCGCAAACTAAAACTTGTTGACTTTAAAATCGAGTTTGGTGTCGATACAGAAGGCAATATTCTACTCTCTGATGAGATTAGTCCTGATAGTTGCCGTTTCTGGGATATGGATACTAACGAGAAACTTGATAAAGATAGATTTAGACAAGGATTAGGTGATGTTAAAGTTGCTTACGAAGAAGTCTTAAAACGTATATTATCGCACTAAAATCAAAGGAAAAGATAAACGATGAAAGTTATTGTCAATATTCAACTCAAAAATGGCGTTTTAGATCCACAAGGAAAAGCGGTTCATCATGCGCTTGCTTCTTTAAAATTTAACGAAGTAAATGAAGTTCGTATTGGAAAGCAGATCATCCTTGACATTGCAGAATCTGATAAAGCATCTGCAGAAAAAAGAGTCACTGTTATGTGTGAAGAACTTTTAGCCAATACCGTTATTGAAGACTACACTATTGAGTTTCCAGCATGCTAGTAGCGGTTGCTGTATTTCCAGGAACAAACTGCGAAATCGATACTAAATATGCTTTTGAAAAACTGGGACAAGATGTTGTCCTTGTTTTTCATAAAGAAGAGAAATTACCAGAAGGTACGGATTTAGTTGTCCTTCCTGGTGGTTTTAGCTATGGTGATTACTTAAGAAGTGCCGCTATTGCTAAATTTTCTCCTATCATGAAAGCGGTTATTGAGTTTGCAAACAAAGGCGGTAAAGTACTTGGTATCTGTAATGGTTTCCAAATGCTTGTTGAAGCGCGCCTTCTCCCAGGTGCTATGAAACGTAATGAAAATGTTCATTTTATCTCTCAGTTTCATCATCTCAAAGTGATTGCAAACAACAATACATTTCTCAAAAAATGTGCTGTTGGTGAGCTTTTAAACGTACCTATTGCACATGGTGAAGGAAGTTACTACATCGATGAGGCAGGACTTAAAGAGCTTTATGCAAACGACCAAGTACTTCTCACGTACTGCGATGAAAATGGAAACGTAAAAAACCCTAATGGCTCAGTTGATTCGATTGCTGGTGTTTGTAATAAAAACAAAAATGTTTTTGGACTTATGCCTCACCCTGAACGCGCTATTGAGAAAATTTTAGGCTCGAGTGATGGCGTAAAAATGTTAGAAGGTTTTATAAACTAAATTAATGAAAAAATTTTTCACACTACTGACACTCTCTTTAACCCTGATTTTTACGAATCTGATGGCTGAAGAGAGTGCCTTTTCTGGACAAGCTAAATCCATTTTTCTCTCCATCGAAGAGATTCCTCAAAAAGTCTACGTAGGACAAGTTTTCCCTATTAAACTTAAAGCTATTGTTGCCAATAACAAAATTGATGCCATTAGCAACACTTTTTCAAGTGCCACAGGCGTGGATGTTATTAACCCTCAAAACCCTTGGGAACGTTCCGTTAATAACACCTATTACAACACATTTTATTTTAAAATTAATTCTAAAACAGCCGTAATGCCAAGACTTAGCGTCTCTTTGATACAGCAGCAAGAAGCCGTAGAGAGCGAAGTTATCGCTTTAAATCTTCCAGCCCAACTGGTTCAACTCAAACAAGATCCTTTTTTTAGTAATGTCATTGCACAAAGTTTAAATGTTAACAAATACAAAACAACCACATTTGATGCCAAAAATGTAATTGTTGTTTTAGAAATTGAGGCAACTGGGGCCAACTTAAAAGATTTTACGCTCAGTGGCATCGCGAAAAGCGGCATTGACTCTTTTTCTGACAATGGTACAACGCAAAAAATTTACTACTATGGCATTGTTCCAAATTATCAAAAAAGTTTTGATTTTACCTACTTTGATCTACCGACGAATAAGTTCAACAAAATCACCCTCCCCATGGTTATAGAAAGCGATGAAGTCAGCACGCAACTGGGGCTTAATCCTAAAGAGAGCATTTTTGAATTTTATAAACATATCGCCTATGGTGTCTTTGCCTTCATTTTCTTCCTTGTGTTACTCAAACGCCGAAAATGGTACTATTTTGTCATCACATTGATTTTTTTAGCACTTTTTTTCTTCGACCAAAATCCGTTGAATAACGTCAAACTTAAAAGCAATAGCAGTCTAAAAATTCTTCCAATGGAGCGCTCGACAATCTTTTTTACGAGTGATAAAGTCTTAGATGTCGAAAAATTAGGAGAGAGAGAAAGTTATATCAAAATCTTACTACCTGATGGAAAAATTGGATGGACAGAACGTGAAAATATTAGCAAAAATTAGAGGTTTTTATGTGATGGTCGAGTTTGTCATCACTGTACTGATTACCATCGTTTTAATGTATGCTTTTCGTACTAAGACACATCCAATCAGACGTACATGGGGACACTTACAAACCTTCCTTATGGGCTTTAGTATCAAACAAATGGGTGAGGCAAGTCCAACAACAACTCTTTTAGTGTTGAATCATCAAAGTCTTGTCGACATTGTTGCTCTTGAAACAATCTATCCTAAAAACCTCTGCTGGATTGCCAAAAAAGAGATTGAAGATATTCCTCTTTTTGGACATATCATCCCTGCTCCTCGTATGATTTCGATTGACCGCAAAGATAAACGCTCCATTATCAAAATGCTCAAAGAAGGCAAAGAGAGGGTTGCAGAAGGGCGTGTGCTTGCGATGTTCCCTGAGGGTACGCGTGGACGTGGTGACAAGCTTTTAAAATTTCAAAGCGGTGCAAAAATTTTGGCTGAAAAGTTAGAGCTTATCGTGCAACCTGCTATCATCGTTGGGGCACGTCATATCCTTGATTCTAAAAACCTTGATGCGCATGGTGGCGAAGTTAAAGTCATCTATCTTGATCCTATCAATCCTAAAGAGGATGAAGCGTGGTTTGAAAAAATGTACCACACCATGGAAGAGAGATTAGCTCTCGAATTAGCTTCAAAATAACAACTCTATGAAAGTCACAAAAGTGGCTTTCAAATTCTTTCAATTTTGCTAAAATAGCGCAAAAATTTTTGGATTTATCAAAAGACTTCTTTACATGTAAAGCTTTTTGACAAATCCAAAATAGAAACAAAGGATAGAACCATGTCAAAACATCAATTTCAAACCGAAGTCACTCAGCTTTTAGACCTGATGATTCACTCGCTCTACTCCAACAAAGAGATCTTTTTACGCGAACTTATCTCCAATGCTTCTGATGCACTGGATAAGCTGAATTATCTCACACTCACCGATGACAAATACAAAGCACTCTCATACACTCCACGTATTGATATTGCCATCAATAAAGAAGCCAAAACATTGACTCTTAGTGACAGTGGTATTGGTATGAACGAAGAAGATTTGGTTGAAAATCTTGGAACCATCGCTAAAAGTGGTACAAAATCATTCTTACAAAATCTCAGTGGCGACAAAAAGAAAGATTCAAGCCTTATTGGTCAATTTGGTGTTGGTTTTTACTCTGCTTTTATGGTTGCCAACAAAATCGAAGTCATAAGCCGCAAAGCAGGTGAAGAAAAAGCCTATATGTGGAGCAGTGAAGCAGGCGCAGAATACGACATCGCAGAAGTGACCAAAGAGAGCCACGGTACATCAATCACCCTTTACCTAAAAGACGATGAAGATGAATTTTTAGAGTTTTACCGCATTCAAAGTGTCATCAAAAAATACTCAAACCATATCCCTTTCCCTATTTTTATGGACAAAGAAGTGAAAGAGTACGATGATGAAGGCAAAGAAAAAAGTACTGAAACTAAAAATGAGCAAATCAACAAAGCCAGCGCTCTTTGGACAATAGCAAAAAGCCAAATCAAACCTGAAGAGTACAAAGACTTTTACCAACAAATTTCTCACGATAGCACCGATCCACTTCTTTGGAGCCACACAAAAGCGGAAGGTAAATACGAGTACACTACCCTCTTCTACATCCCATCAACGCCTCCAATGGATTTGTTTAGAATGGACTATAAACCAGGTGTTAAACTCTATGTTAAACGCGTGTTTATTACCGATGATGAGAAAGAATTGCTTCCTACCTACCTTCGTTTCGTTAAAGGTATCATCGATGCAGAAGACCTACCACTTAACGTCAGCCGTGAGATTTTACAACAAAACAAAGTCTTAGAAACCATCAAAAAAGCGTCTGTTAAAAAAATCTTGAGTGAGCTCAAATCACTCAAAGAAAAAGAGAATGATAAATACCTAGAGTTTTACAAAAACTTTGGGCGTGTTGTTAAAGAGGGACTTTATAATGATTGGGAAAATAAAGAGGCACTTCTTGAGTTGGTACTCTTTAAATCCTCAAAACGCGATGGACTTGTTAGCCTTAAAGAGTATAAAGAGGCGATGAAAGAAGACCAAAAAAGCATCTACTACATCACGGGTGAGAATGAGAAATTACTACGTAATTCACCACTGATTGAGCAATTTAAAGCTAAAGACATTGAAGTCCTACTTCTTGATGAAGAAGTCGATGCTATCGTCTTCCCAATGGTTGGCGAGTACGATAAAACACCGATAAAACCCGTGAACAACTCAGACATTGATGAAGAGATCAAAGAGGACAAAGCCAAAGTAGAAGAAGATGAAAAAACCTACAAAGAGATTTTGGTCAAAATGAAAGAGATTTTAAAAGACGATGCGAAAGATGTCAAAATTTCAAGTCGTTTGAGTGACTCTCCTTCATGCTTGGTGTATGACAAAAATGACCCCGATTTCCAAATGCAACAGATGCTTAAACAGATGGGACAGGACAATCTCCCAACCGTTAAGCCGATCTTGGAGATCAACCCTGAGCATGAAATTTTCAAAAAATTAAGCGCAAAATCTGATCTTTTAGAGCTAAACGATGTGGCTTTCTTGCTTTTAGATCAAGCTAAACTTCAAGAAGGTATGAAGATCGAAGATACCGCGGCATTTGCCAAACGCTTGAACCGCTTTATCGCTAAAGCACTTTAAAACATACTTTACATGTAAGGATTTTTCCTTACATGTAAAGTGTAATTGCCTTTACCTTTCTAAGCTACATCAAACCTCCGTTTTCATAAAATATCACTCATGACTTCTAAAGTTTGTGGAACTTTCATTGGTTATTGCAAATGGCGAAAATAGAGAAAGTTAAAAGTAAATCCCTATAACCCCCTTATATCTTAAATAAACGAATACTTTCTATGTTCATTTATTTGGGCATATCAGACTGTTTTGTATATAATGTTCGTTAAGTGAATAGTTAGGCGAAAGGAAGTCATGAAACTACGGATTAATTGCATGCAATGTTTTCAGGAACAAGGGCATCCATCTATTGAATTCCAGCCCGTTGAGATTCGAGACGATGGTCTATACGAATCTACATGCAAAAAAGGTCATACAACTCTTACTGTAATTCAAGAACAAAAATTTGAAGTTCTATTTGATTTTGGAGCTATGGCTTTAATTGATGGTTATCCTAGAGAAGCAGTCACAAGTATAGCTGCATCATTAGAGAGGTTCTATGAATTCTATGTCACCGTAATATGCCTGAAATACGATATGGACATAACAGACTTTAAAGCTGCTTGGAAACATGTTGCAGCTCAATCTGAACGGCAATTTGGAGCCTATATTTTTTCTTATCTAATTGATCATCAAGGGAAAGAACCACCAGTCATTGACAATAATAAGCCTGCGTTAGATGGAGTATCAAAAGGAAATACACTTACTTGGAAAGAGTTTAGAAACGCTGTAGTTCACAAAGGATATATACCTTCTATTTCAGAAACACTTGCGTATAGCAATATTGTCTATCTCCATTTAAATGACTTAATTGATGATTTGAAAACAAGAAGCAGCGAATATATACAGAAAGCTACTTTTCATCATCTCGCCAGAGCGCATGAAACAGTAAATGGAAAGGTTGTTTCTACAATGAGTATTCCAACACTTATCAGTCTTATACGTGCTGAAAAGCCTGCCGAATCTTTTGAAGAATCCCTAAAAAGCATTACAGAGTATAAAAAATGGTTGCATCATGTATAGTCCTAACAAACCAAAAGAGACCAATCAAAAACCCGTGGGCGGCTTTTTGATTGCTCATTTTAAACGTTAGGCAAAAAAAGAGGGCTAAACTTTTAACTTTTTACATGTAAAGTGTGATTGCCCTCACCGCTTCGGGGTACGCGTGAGCATACTTTTGAATACCTGAGCCAAAACTCTCCAACATATCTTTCGTCCTAATAAACAGTGCCGTATCATTTTCGATCTTTGCTAGCTCAAACAGATTTTTAATCATCGTTGAAAGTGGGCTTTTATAGCTGTTATCTTCCAAAACGGCTTTGGCGCGAAAGGCTTTATCGGAGAGGTACCACGTACCTTCTTTGTAGAACTTCTGCTCCGCTTCATGACTGAGTCTCTTTGCCAGTTCCAAGTAGCGCGCTTCGTTGCTGTGCGCGTAAGCTCGCAATAACGCTTCGATCACAAAAGCGTAATCTTCCAACAAAGCTTCTACTTTTAAACTGCCGCCAATGACGATTTGATGGTAGAGCGTATGATTTACATGTAACGTTTGCAAAAGAGTTTCCAACACCGTTGTAGCTTTCTCATGAAGTCCTGCTTCAAACAAAGCAGTGACCATTAAAGCGTTCCACGCAGTCAAAATCTTCGTGTCGATAAACGGATACGCGACTTTTTGACGCTCCTGTTTGAGAAGAGTGATGGCGTCATTCAAACGTGCAGGTTTTTCGTTACATGTAAGAGTAGGATTGGTACGCTGATGCTCGAAATTGCCGAACTTCGTGATGCCAAAATAATCCATTACCGCCTTGGCTTCTACCTCACTCAGCCCACCGTTTAAAAGAGCCTCTTTAGCTTCAGCAAACCCAAAAACAAAGTACTTGCCCTCTTCTCCTTCACTGTCCGCATCGCTGGCACTGAGGTAGAGTCCTTCTTTTAAAAACCGCTCATCCATAGCTTCGATGGTTTGATTAACCACCTCTTTAAACAATGGTTTTTGCGTGATCGCGTACAATTTGGCATAGACTTCAATGAGTTCGGCATTGGTGTAAAGCATCTTTTCAAAATGGGGAATCACCCAAGCCTCATCAACACTGTAACGGTAAAATCCACCCTCTATTTGATCGTTTATGCCACCTCTCGCCATCGCACTAAGCGCATCTTCGCTCATATAGAGCGCTTCTAAATTACCCGTTTGAGTATAAATATCTAAAAGAGCATTCCATGTTGAAGCATGCGGGAATTTTGGTGCACTTCCCACACCTTTAGAGACATCATCATAACTTGCTTTGACATTGCTCACAAATGCTTCGACAACTGCAACTTTCTCAATGCTCTGTTTTTGCTCAAAACTACGCTCATAATGCTTAATGGCCGCCTCAATACTCTGCGCACTCTTTTGAACTTCTTCATATTCATCATTGAATTTGCCTTTGATGAAACTGGTTAATTCACGAAAACCCATGCGTCCTTGCGCACTCACTGGTGGCAGATAGGTACCTGCGAAAATAACCTGCCCAGTGGGTGTCATAATAATGCTCAGTGGCCAGCCTCCGCTTCGTTTGGTCAGTAGATAATGCACATCTTGATAGTATTTATCCAGATCAGGCATCTCTTCACGATCGACCTTGATGCTTATGTATGAATCATTGAGTAGTTTTGCACTGACTTCGTCCTCAAATGTCTCGCGCTCCATCACATGGCACCAATGGCAGGTGCTATACCCAATGGAGAGGAAAATCAATTTATTTTCATCTTTGGCTTTTAAAAGCGCCTTTTCACTCCATGCCATCCAGTGAACGGGATTGTGCGCATGTTGAAGCAGATAAGGAGAATCCTCGTGGATCAATTCGTTAGTGTGCATCGCTTTGCCTACGGACGATAGGGTTCAGGAACATAACCTTTAGACATAAGCGATTTAATGCCACCTTTTAAATTTACAACTTTATAACCTTGTTTTGAAAGCATTTCAGAAACAGCGGCACTCCTGCTTCCTGTACGGCAGATAAGTGCGAACTCTTTATCTTTACTCACATATTTATCAAGTTCTTTCGTAAACGCTTCTGCGTTATAACGACCTTGTTCGTCAAAGAAAGTGATAGGAATTGCATTTTCAACTAACCCTGTCTCTTTCCATTCGGGGAGTGTGCGAATATCGATGATTTTCATGCCACTTTTAACAACCTCTTCACTCGCATCAATATGACGTAATTCGGCAAAAAGAAATGTTGAAAGAAGGGATATAAGAAGTAAAATTTTAGACATGGAAAACTCCTATTGTTTTTAGGAGTTATTTTATCTCTTTTAAGTTAGCAGAACTTTAAAAATTATAGGCTTTTTCGTAACCTATGAAAAGATAAAGAGTTCACTAAGAGTGCGTTAATTTTTAAAACTCAAAATTGAGTCATAGCCAAAGCTATGGCGATGTTTTTAGTTTTGAAAAGTGATGTGCGATAAGTGATACTCTTTTTTCAATAGGTTATGCAAAAGTCTATTGTACCATTCCCGCTTCAACTAAAAATGGAGAATGGGTATAGCTAATCTTTTTAATTTTGTCATACTTCGCGTAAGAGAGAATTAGCATGTCTTTAGCACGCGTGGTTGCCACGTAAAAAAGACGGCGTTCTTCTTCCAAACTGCCACCTTTTTGCATCAGTTTTCGGTTAGGGAAACGCCCGTCCATAAGGTCGATGACATACACCTCTTTAAACTCAAGCCCTTTACTCGCATGAATACTGAGCAGGTTTACACCCTCACCTTCGCTCATTTCATTGCTTCCCAAAGTAAGTGCGTTTAAAAAACGCTCGCTTGAAGCGTAACTGCTCGCCAAGTCTTTTAGTAGGTGACCTTTGCGAAAAATACGCGCACGTGCTTCTGTTTTTAATTTTTCATCAACACTACCATCTTTTTTGATGGTACGCTTAACCGCCAGCACTTCAGCAATCGCGCTAAAAACTTCCGAGCTTAAAACATGATTGATAAGGCTTTGGGGTGTTTTAATTCGCGTCGCATGCTTCATAAACTTATAAAATTGATGTAGAAATTTGGCTCCATCAGTCGTGAGTTTTGGATGTTTTAAAATAGGACTTGAGAGAAAAAGCTCTTCAAAGCCTAGATTGTAAAAACGACTCACACTGCCAAGATCAAGAATGTCATCAAAAAGCCCTAATTGGTGGTTTTTAGCACGTTTTTTAAAAATATCTTCGACATCGCCTCTTGGATGAAAAAAGCCTTGGTAAATGTTGCCATCTCCCAGTTTAAAAAGACCATCAAAAAGCTCTTTTGAGAGCGAACTTCCCACACCTCTAGCGTATTCAAAGGTATGGATAAATGCCATCATATCTTTAGGATTCACCACAACACCCACAAGATCGAGCATCGCTTTCACTTCCGCCGAGTCAAAAAAGCTAATGCCACCTTTTCGTTTACAGGCAATCCCTTGTTCCCTAAGCGTTGCTTCAATACCATCGGCTGTGGAGTTGTTTCGAAAAATAACGGCAATATCCGCAGGTGCATGTGTGGAGTGTTTAATCAGTGAAGATATAGACTGATACTGTGAAAAAAGCTCATCATAGATCAACAGTTTTGGTGCTTCAAACGCCCCATCGCGTGTTACTTCAAGCCTTTTTTCATACAGTCTTGGATTTTTTTCAATGACACGGTTGGCTAAAGAGAGAATTTTATGTGAAGAGCGGTAGTTTTTATTGAGTGTAAAGACATTGGCATTAGGATAACGTGTACCAAAAGAGCCTATAATGTCGATATTTGCGCCATTAAACGCATAAATACTCTGGTCATAATCTCCCACACAAAAAAGTGACTTTGAGCGAAAAGCGTCAATAAGCGAGCCTTGCAACGTATTTGTATCTTGGTACTCATCAATCAAGACTTCATCAAAACTAAGCGTATCGGTCGTTTTGAGTGTATCACGCATTAAGATCAAAAGATCGTTAAAATCAACATACCCAAATTCTCGTTTGAGCGCTTGAAACTCTTCAAAAATGTCTTCATAGATGTCAAAAAAGAGACCATGTTCACTGTCGTTTGACTCAAGCCATTCTGTAAAGCTTTGCGTTACCGTACTGTTCTGGTAGAGTGAAAAAATATCGTAAAGATAAGCCGCACTGTAGGCTTTTGCACCCGAATCTATATGGTCAAATCTGCGTCTATCGTGAATACTTTTAAGTAAAATTTTGAGGTCTTTTGGTTGTTTGAGAACAATATTTCGTCCAAGTTTTTTCAAAAGACGGTAACTCACCGCATGAAACGTACCTGATTCAATTTGCGAGGTAATATTTTTACCAAAGAAAACACCGACACGCTCAAGCATCTCAGCGGCAGCTTTGTTGGTAAAGGTAAGCAGTAAAATACGAGATGGCTGAATGCCTTGATGTAAAAGATGCGCAATTCTCGCTACAATCGTCGAGGTTTTACCCGTTCCAGCACTGGCAATAATAAGATTATGTCCTGAGGGTGCAGTTGCAGCACTTTTTTGCTCAGCATTGAGTCGACTAAGAGGCATTGGGTTCCTAGAGTAAAAAAATTAGAGGGAGAATTTTAGTCCAAAAAACCCTAAAACAAAGTAAAGCCTCACAGATACCAATGACGCTTAACCAACTTACCATCTTTATTTTCGTCAATATAAACTTTTTTTGGATCATCATCAGAAAGCCACAACAAATAGTTCATCTCTGGTGTTGTAATCTCTATGCGCTTTTCAACCACTCCGTAATTGCCTTTAGAGAGTTGTTCAAAGACTTTGGAAAGGACATGGTTTGTTCGTGGAAGTTTAAGCTCTTTAAGATTGATGTTGTCATGCATAAACTGATAAATAAGTTTTTTTTGAAGTACTAAAGTTGCAAAATAAGAACCACTTTCGCGGTACTCTTTGGTACTGATAAGGTTTTTACTGATATTTCCAAGAGGATTGATCGAATCTACTTTCGCACAGGCATCGCCAATGGCAACAAGTATCTGCTCATTTTTATCATTTTTAAGGATAAAAGCTGCGCCATCATTGCAAACTTTTTCAAAATTTTTCGCCTCATAATCCCTTAAAACATCGTTATAAGAGTACGCGTACATGTAACTCCAAAAGACACCCAATAATGCTAAAACAACTCTCATTCTTGTCCTTTGTAAAAATTTAGAAGCTCTTGCGCTTCTTTAGAATTAATATAGCCTAAAAAAAGTTCCAAAGACCTTATAGCCTCCGCTCGTTCCCCTAGATAAAACTTTGCTTTTGCATACAATATCCATGACTTATCCGAACGTGAGTCGTGTTTACTTGCCTCTTTTGCCCAAAGAATGACCTCGCCATAGGCTTTTCTTTCAAAATAAAAATGTGCCAAAGCATAGGCGTTAGCAAAATTTTGCTCTGCATTATACCGCTTCAAAAGCGACTGCTCTTCCATCAAAGAACGTTTCGCTTCTTGAGCTTCTTCTGCTGGAAGTTTGACGTCATTTTTGTAAATATGTGGTGCTAAGAAAAGGGATTCTTCCTTTGGTTCTTGGGATAAAATTGCCGTTTCAATAGCCGATAAATTGCTCTCATTTTGATCACTAAGAATTGGAGGAGCAGGGATGAGCGCTACTTCTTGTGGCGTGGTGGTTGTAGCAGAAACCATAAGTGGCTCTTTCGCACCATAATTTACCCAATAATAACTACCAAAAGCTATTAAAAACAAAAATGCAATTACAAAGACTATGCGAATAAATCGCGTCTTTTTAAGCTTGGCGCAGCGTCTCTCTAACTCTTCAAAACGACTACTTGTCATAAATAAGTCCTATGTCTAGCGCTGCCATTGTTAAGAGACAACTGTTCAGTTTTCGGTACTTAGAGAGCCCTTTTTTCTGCGCATAATCGAGTAGTTTCATAAGCGTGTAAAGAAATTTTTTGATGGTACGAAAATTGCCTTTAGCATACCGAGCAATAACCCTCGCCTCATTTCTGGAAAACATCAGTGCGATCTCACCATGCACATGTCCCATAAAAAGAGTGTGGATGTAGCGTAGTATCTCATTTTCTTCAAGATTACCATACTCAATGACCAACTTTGTGCGCGTTTTAAACTGCTTTTTTGCAAGCAGTGCCATACCTTCGTCTTTATGCATGGCAAGGACGAATTGAAAAAGCTTTGTATCGCTTAAAATGCGAAGAAACTCAAACTGATCATTATTGAGAAGTTGCGCCTCATCAATGAAAATGGTACAAAGTGTACCCACATAAGCTTCAAAAAGCTCATCCATAAATTCACCTTGGCTTTTGCTTTTATCAAAAGGCATGCCTCTGGCTTCATAAAGTGCTTTAAAAAGGTCTCGTGGGTCGAAAAAAGGGTGTTCAATTAAAATACTAAGCGAACTCATTGCCGCTGAATAGTGCATAACCCGCATAATGTGGCTTTTGCCAACACCCGGATCGCCAACAATGAAAATAAGTGGGATTGCAGGGTTTCCAATAGCTTCTTTAAGCTTATTTCGAGCGATTTCAGCACTAATACTATCAAAATAAAACGAAGGATCAACCGTATCTTTAAAGAACTCTTTAGCGGCTTCAAAATCTTTCATTAATCACTCTTTTAGTCATACTTTTTTTGTTTTTTTGATTTTATCATATTCTGAGACTTTTGCTTGTGTATGATTTAATATTGCTTTCGGTAAAATACAAAAATATTATTAAAAGGATAAGCTATGACTATAATATTCCCTACAATGAAAGATGATGGACTTGGAGCAAAACGTGGAGCACACTTTGGCAAAGCAACTTTTTATACGGCTGTTGTGGTCATAGATGGGATTGTTCAAGAGGTAAGTGTCCACAAAAACCCAGGTCATGTCACAGGCGGCTGTGCAAATGCGGTTTCTAACATTCAAGCCCTAGGTGCTGATACACTTGTTGTTTCAGGCATTGGCGGTGAGCCACTTAAAAAGTTTTTGAGTGTTGGAATTGATGTCTATTTTGATGATAAAAATGATACCGTTGAAGACGCACTACGTGACTTTATAGCAGGCAAAACAGCTAAGATCAATCCAGATCATAGCTGTAACCATCATCATTAAAAATTAACGGCGTTTTCTTCTGGTATAAGGGAACGTTTTGGTAATGGAGGCGCTAAGTTAAGCTGTTGTGATTGTTGATGTTGCTTTGGAGCAGCATTTTGTTGTTGCTGTTGAAAAACACCCTCTTTTTTAATGGCTTCAACAATTTCTTGGGTTGTCGGATTGGTCTTAACAGTTAATTCTTGAATATAAACCGAATCAATCACTAAACCATACGTTTTTTTAGTATAGGCGATAATCGTAGATTTTAAAAGCTCTTTACCCCTAGAAGTGACAAGATCTTCTGCAAAATAACTGCCAATAACAATATTCAGCGCATCAACAACTTTGTATTCACTCCGCTTGACTTCATTGCCCTCAAAAATGAGACCAACCGTTACTTCTACAGGCTTTTTATCGGACTTTGCAAAGACATTGGCTTTAAAGTGTTCCAACACCAATGTCTCTGCAAAAAGGCTTACATGTAAAAGTAAAACTGCTGTTAAAATGCGTTTCATGCGACCCTTTTTTTAAACGGATGTATCCAGCACTTTACCACCAAGCTCTGCAATACGTGCATCGACTTTTTCAAGTGCTTTTTGCATCGTAGTATAACTAATTTCGGGTAATTTTCCACCCCAAAGCTTTTCAGCTTCACTAAAACCTTGAAGCATTCCAGAGCGTCCTGCTTGAAGTTTAGAGAGGTCATCTCCCGCACCTTGAATTACAAAATCCGCAATACGAGCACTCGTTTGAGGAATACCAAAAAAACCATCATCCGCTACCAAAGCCTTTGCTTCATCCTGACTAAGCTGTCCGATAGGCTTACCCTTATAACCAATATCAGCAAGAGTAAACGTATCCGCTTGTGTGCCAAAAGTCGTTTTAGACTCAGAGGTAACTTTCGCCATATAGTCTGCTAAATAACTGTTGGTAATCTGCTTACCCGTCGTCAGTTTTTTATCTTTAGCGTTGACGTCTTGATTGCTTTGTGAGTAGGTTATCAAGCCTTTTGATTCATACGAAATTTCCAGATTCATGATTGCCCCCTTATTTTTCATCCAAATTCTTGACACGCTTTTAAAGCAAAGCTTTAAAAACTACGTTAACACTGAGTTCTCTTCGGCAGAGAGCCCACGCACCTTTGGTGCTTTTACTTTTTGCTATAAAATCTTACATGTAAATCGTCAAAATTCATCAAAAAGTGAATCGCTCTTAATCTCTTCAATTCTCAAAATATCTGATTTTTGATAAAACTCCCCTACTTTGGGTGAGACTTGCACACACCGCGTCAAATGCTCATAAAAACGCTGATAATGATAGTCGAGCAAAAGCTGTTTTGGGTAACGTGCTCTTGAAATCGCTACATAAAACTGACTCTTTTCAAAAATGTTGTTGATGTTGCAGACCAATGAGTCGATGCTCATGCCTTGGCTTTTATGAATTGTGATGGCATACGCCAGTTTGAGGGGGAACTGCTCGATGGAAACGAGTGGTTTTTCTTTGACTTCGCCCTCCATCACCACATTTTCATGCAGCGTGTACTCTTGGCGCTCCACTTTAATGAGCTCTCCTGCTTTTTCCACAACGACCTCATTTGCATCAATCGCTTTGATGATGCCTCGCTCGCCATTGTAGTATTTGCCCCATTTATTGGTACAAAACAGCACCTTTGCACCCACTTTTAACGTCAAGTCGACAGGAATGGGAAGCGCGTTTTTCCACCCCTCGATTTTGTTTACATGTAAAGACTGCTCATGCACTTTTTCTTTGGCTTTAAGGACAATCGGCTCACTTTCAATCTGCGCTAATTTCTGGATATTGAGCATCTCCGCTTCTTTGTTTCTACCAAACAAAACCGTTGGGTCATCGTCCCACACACCGACATTGGTACGCAAAGCTTCTAAGTATTCGAGTGTGTCGCTATCCAGTATGCCTCGTCGTATCTTTCCAAGGTGGGAGAAGAAAAGCACATCGTGTGTACGTTTGGTGATGGTGAGCTCCACCACCACAGGCTCAAAGGCATTCCATGAACTGCTTTCAAACGCATACTCAAAACCGCCCCACAAAGAGTCGTTTTTTGCTTTTGAGACAGGAGGAAGTTGGAAAAAATCGCCCACAAAAAGCACACTTCCCTCAAACCCCGCATTGCGCAAACGATAATAAATCATATCAAGCAAATCAGCCGAAACCATGCTAATCTCATCAATCACCAAAAGATCGCATCTTGTGAGCACTTTTTTGATTTCGGCAAGCCTTGCTTTAGCATAACGGTCATGACGACTCAATTCATCAAGATGATTGCAGATGCCAAAAGCAAAAAAGCTGTGCAAAGTTTGACCGCCAACATTGACTGCGCTCACACCTGTACTGCCTAAAACGACGATTTGTTTACCGATTTTTCGTAGCTCCATAACTATTTCACCGACGAGATAACTCTTGCCAACTCCTGCACCGCCCGTAAGCAGTACATTGTCTTTTTTTAAGATATCGATGAGTTTTTGTGCTAAGTTCAAAGAGGCTTCCTAAGTTGTTTTTGGTATTATAACATTAACGAAAGACAAGGCAGATTATGATTTCAATTCGACATATTTTTCTTTTTACATGTAGCCTTTTTGTGGTCACAGGTTGTGCTTTAAAAGAGCCATCAGCTGAAACGTTTGTTGCGCAAAAAACCGCTTCAAAAGAGATGCTTCTTTACCCTCAAAATGTGGACTTTTTAGCGCAAAACATCACGCCCCAAAGCGTAGCACAAAACGATTTTACCTATCGCTACTATTCGCCATGGTTTAGAACGCATGTCAGCACGAACAAAGAAGATGCACTCTGGGCGAACAAGTCGTATGGACTGAAAAATCGTTACTATGGCGAAAACTTACAACTCATAGATGGTGCAGAGATCGATGCCATCATCAACGCTACGAATGTGGAAGCGTATGGAAGCATCAATGCTCATGCCATTATGATTCAAAATGCGCAAATGCGTAACCTCCCCACTGACAAGCCTTTTTTCAAAAAAACGACCTTACCAGGAGAGGGTTATCCGTTTGATTACTTGCAAACGTCACGCATTCATGTTGCCGAGCCTATTATCATCTCGCACTACAGTAAAGACGGTGCTTGGGCATTTATTGAGAGCTCTTTTGCCTCTGGCTGGATTCCTTTTGAGAGCTTTGTGCTTGTCGATGCTAAAGAGCGCACAGAATTTTTGAGTGCCATAAAAATCGCCATCACAAAAGACAATGTGCCTCTTTACAATGGAAAACAACGGTTCATCACGTATGCAAAAGTGGGAGCCATCTTGCCCATTCTAAGTGAAGACGATGACTTTTTTCATGCCTACATGTACACACGAGACGCTACTTTTAATGCTCAAAGACTAGAACTTCGCATCCCAAAAAGTTTTGCACAAACCGTACCTATAAGCTTTAACAAAGAAAATCTCAGTCAAATCGGAGATGCCCTTTTAGGCGAAAAATACGGTTGGGGAGGCTTTCTTGCAAACCGTGACTGCTCAGCCATGACGCGTGATTTTCTCTCTCCTTTTGGTATCTGGATTCCCCGTAATTCTGGCGCTCAAAAGAGTTTTGGAGAGTACGTCTCACTCAAAGATTTAACACCCAAGGAGAAAGAAGCGATGATACTCAAAAATGGCATAGCCTTTTTAAGCCTCATATACCTCAAAGGACACATTATGCTCTATGCAGGTGAATTTGAAGGTAAAGCCCTGGTGATGCAAAACATTTGGGGTGTACGCACCATGGAAGAAGGCAAAGAGGGTCGCAATGTTATCGGTAAAGCCATCATCTCAGACCTTTATGTAGGAGCTAACCAACCCAACGTGCCTGAAAATGGACTGCTCATCAACCGCGTTGAAGGAATAACAATCAAACCAGCGAATACAAAGAGCAACAATCTGGTTCAAAAATACCCTAGTATAAAGACTATCAAAGATAACACTGTCTTTTTTATGAATGGAAGCTCACTCCCGTATGATGACAAAAAAGTAAAAACATTTGACGAATTGCTTGAAAATGCAGATATCGAAGATATGTTTAGCCAAAAATACCCCGCCTTTGCACCCATCACAGAGCCCGCGCTCAATGACGACCCAGGACGTTTTCGCAATGACGCATTTTTGAAAAAGCTCTATGGTTCCAGTAAAAGCGAGATCGAAAAAAATCTCACGACGGTAAACTGGCTTCCAAACCACGGTGGCAAAAAACTGCAATTTAACAAAAACGAAAACGCGAGCGCACAACTACAAAAAGTCTCTGATGAGTTAGACAAATTGCCCGAAGAGTACATGAAGTACCTCAAAAAAGTCGATGGTACCTACTATTTTCGTAAAATTGCAAAAACAGAACGCTTAAGTGCACATAGTTACGGTATTGCCATCGACCTTGACACCCACTACTCACGCTACTGGCAGTGGGACAAAACCCATAGTTTTCATAATGAATTTCCCAAAGAGATCATCGATATTTTTGAAAAACACGGCTTTATTTGGGGAGGAAGATGGTACCACTACGACACCATGCACTTTGAGTATCGCCCTGAGTTGTTTGAAAGCATTGACTAAATTATTTACTAATAAGGCTTGAATATGATTTCTTCTTTAAAACTAAAATTTGGACGAACTCCTGAATCGCAACCACATCCAATTGAAGTAACACCTATTACAGTCTTTGTTGGACCAAATAATTCTGGTAAAAGTAAAATTCTCTCAGAAATTCACCAATATTGTAGAAGCGGAAATAAAGATGCAACAGCAGTTATTCTTGATAGTATAGATTTTTCTGGACTTAGGAATAACGACAATATTCAAGCAATTGAAAATATCATACAGTTACCAAAGACAGGAGAGGCACTTAACCTTGATCATATTTTTATTAATGGTCTATATGGGCGTCAACAAGTTCCACGTATTACATTAGAACAATTCGTACAAAATCCATCTCAAAACTTAACTTGTTTTTGTCAATGGTTTCTTACTAATTATACTTTACTTCTTGATGGAAGAAGTAGAATCAATCTTGTTAATTCACAAAGTGCTTCGGATTTGCAACTATCTCCACAATCTAGTTTTCAAGTTCTTTTTAGAGATGATAAAAAGCGTCATGAAGTTCGCCGTATTGTTTATGAAGCACTCGGTTTGTATTTTGTGATAGACCCAACTAATTTAGGTAATCTACGCATCCGGTTATCACAACGACCACCAATAAACGATTTAGAAGAGCGGGGGATTCATACTGAAGCTGTAAATTTTCATGCCAATGCTCTATTAATAGATAGTGCAAGTGATGGTGTCAAAGCTTTTACAGGAATTGTAACTGAAATTATTGCTGGAGACCCAAAAGTTTTACTTATTGATGAGCCAGAAGCATTTTTACATCCTTCATTAGCATCAAAACTTGGGTATGAAGTATCAAAAGCCGCGATATCCACAAATAAAAGAGTTTTTATTTCAACCCATAGTCCCGCTTTTGTAATGGGTTGTATTCAGTCTGGTGTCCCTATTAATATCATACGATTGACATATAGATCTCATGTTGCAACATCAAGAGTATTGCCAAGCACAGAAATCTTAGAACTTATGAGAAATCCTTTACTTCGTTCAACAGGCGTACTAAGTGGTCTTTTTTATGAATTTGTTGTTGTTACAGAATCCGATAGTGATCGTGCATTTTACCAAGAAATCAATGAGCGTCTTTTGAGGTTTAAGCCTGAATGGGGAATACCTAACTGTTTATTTATTAATGCACAAAATAAACAAACAGTACAAACCATATTAAAACCACTTCGACAGCTCGGTATCCCTGCCGTGGGAATAGTTGATATTGATATAGTTAAAGAGGGTGGTACGAACTGGACAAATTTACTGAAAAGTGCGAATGTCCCAGAAATTGCGCAGGGAAGCCTTGCTACATTACGAGCTTCTGTGAAAAAAGCAATGGATAATACTGGAAAAGATATGAAAAAAAATGGAGGAATAACTATTCTGGAAAAAGAAAATCAGGAAGCCGCAGCACATTTATTAAAACAGCTTGCTGATTACGGAATATTTATCGTCCCTAACGGTGAATTAGAATCATGGCTCAAAGATTTAAATATTGCAGGGCATGGATCAACATGGCTAATCAATATATTTGAAAAGATGGGCGAAGATACAGAATCACATGAATATCTCAAACCATCTTCAAATGATGTATGGGCTTTTATTCAAAATATAAGAATATGGCTTTTTGATCCACATAGAAAAGGAATTCCTGAATAAAATATTCCTATTTGGTAAATCCACACGCCTTGACATCCTTGTCATCTTCTTTCACAATCGCTTGCGCGGCGATCACTGTTTGACCATTAAACGTTACAGCTGGGTTTCCGTGTAACTTCCAACCGTTATTTAAAAACTCCGTAATCCTCGCACAAAAAGTCGAATCATCGGGTCCTGTAATAAGTTTGTATTGCATTTTGACTCCTTAAAATCTTTACATGTAAACGTATTTTAATCTGTTTCGCTTAAAATATTGACAATAAGCTTTACTATTAGCTCTTTTTGGTTTGGCTCACTTGCTGCCACGAGAAGAGCAAGTGAGACTAGCGCATTATCGTTTATTTTTGACTCACCATTTGCCTTGTAAGCAATGCCATTTTTATGTAAAAAAAGAATAAACAAAAACGAACCAATGCGTTTATTACCATCTGAAAAAGCATGATCTTTGATGACATAATAGAGCAAATTTGCCGCTTTTTCTTCGATGCTTGGAAGCAGATCGACCCCACCAAACGTTTGATAAATATTGAGCAGTGCGCCTTTAAATTCCCCTGCTTTTTCATTGCCAAAAAGTTCTGTCGCATCGCCTTTTACCATTAGGTCTTTTTTAAGCTCAAAAATAGCATTTTTGGCTTCATCATAGTCTAAAATAAACCGCTGATTTAGCGTGCCTTGAAGTGCATGAAGAGCATCTGAGTCATAACCTTGAAGCAATGCCCATGTTTTGGCGTAGTTGTTGATGATGTCAAGCAAGCCTTTGGCTTCATTGCTACTCAGTTCTTTGCTTTCGATGCTCTTGCGCACCAACTCCATCGTGGCGGTCAGTTCATTTAAACTTTGAGTATTGATGCGTTGGTGGTTGAGGGCATAGCCTTTGATAAGGTAGTCTTTGAGAATTCTACTTGCCCAGATACGAAACTGCGTACCACGCTTAGACTTTACACGATACCCAACAGAGATAATGACATCAAGGTTGTAATGTGCTACATCATAAGTTTTACCATCATTGGCAGTTATCCGGAAATTCCGGATAACTGAATTTTGTTCTAATTCACCTTCTTTAAACACATTCCCAATATGCTCATTGATTGTTTTTACATTTTTGTCAAAAAGCTCCGCCATCTGTTTTTGACTCAGCCAAACCGTCTCATTCTCTAAACTGACTTCTAAGCTAACTTGACCCTTGTCATCGGTATAAAGAATGACGTTTTGATGCTCCATTTTAGTCTTTCCCTTTTACATGTAAAGATTTTCAGTTATTTTAACTTTATTTGCACTGCCATTTAAAAAATATGACAAAATGAAATATTAAATTTCTTCATAACTTTTCACCCTATTTCGCCCTTCAGCTTTGGCTTGATAGAGGCATTTGTCGCCTAAGACGACGAGTGTGTTGAAGTCATCAATCGCATCATTATTTTGGATGAGTCCAAGGCTTATTGTGACACGAATCTCTTTGCCATTGTACGAAATGATGGTATCTGCGACTTTTTGGCGTATGCGTTCGGCTATGATGTGTGCTTCTTCTAAATTTGTTTGAGGCAACAAAATGCCAAATTCCTCGCCTCCAAGTCTTCCGATGATGTCGTATTCTCTTGTTTGCTCCAATAATGTTTGAGAAACGCTTTGAATCACCAAGTCACCACATTCATGCCCATACGTATCGTTTACTTTTTTAAAATGGTCGATGTCAAGCATCACAAAAGAGCTTCCTTTATCCACACTCCATTTACGGCGAGACATTTCATACCACGTGCGGCGATTGAGAAGGTTTGAGAGTCCATCAAGTGACATCAAAATGTGATTTTGTAAAGCGTTTTTGTACGCCTCTTTGCCATTTTTACGGTTGAGCCAAATGACCGAGTACACATAACCCACCAAAGGAATGGCAAGAGAGAAAAAAATGACCATCTCCTCAGCACTTTGGTTGGTATATGCCATCACGGCACCCATAAAAGCAACTTGATACCCTTCCATAATGAAAAAGATTTTGTTGGTGATGAGCGGTGTTTGCATCATCGTAGCAACCAGATAAAAGAACCACGAATAAATCACAAAATGAACAGGATTGCCAAAAAGTAGGTAGGTCAATGTTACGGCACTAAACCCCATTGTTCCAAACGTCGTAATGGCTAAAACATTGTGGTGTTTAAAGAAAGGATGAATAGAGGCTAAAACCACCATTATGGCAAAAAAGACAGCCGTTGCGCGTCCCGCTAAAATAAAATAGAAACTATCACTTCCACGATGCAGTTGATAATCAAACGGTATATAGACAATGGACAAGAAAAGACCAACACAACTGAAATAGAAAAAATTTTTAGAGATACGTTTCCAAAAATAGACCTCAAACGAGTCAAAATGAACAAGGCGGTTGGGAAGAACCATAACAAGCTCCTTACAAAGATCATCCTCGAAATTAAGTATAGCAAAACTCATGTGAGGAGAAAATTTTTCAAATTTCTAGATGTAGATCAAGGTTTTTCATTTTTAATTAGGATAAAATGACTCTCATATAAAACAATTGAAAGGATAACCATGATTTTTACCGCAAAAATAGACAAAACAGCCCTCAAAGGCACACCCGTAAAACTGGAAGGAACCTTCCAAGAAGTAGGAAACTATGCGCCTATTGTCAAAGTTGTCACACCCGACTTACAAGAAAAAACCATCGGTGGAGAGAGTAACAAGGCACAACTCATCATCGCGGTACCGTCCTTAGACACACCTGTGTGTGACGCAGAAGCGAGACGTTTTAACCAAGAAGTTGCCAAACATGAGAACATTGACACGACGATTATTTCGATGGACTTACCGTTTGCGAGCGCAAAATTTTGCAATGTTGCAGGTATTGAAAATCTAACCGTTGGTAGTGACTTTAGACACAAAGCATTTGCCCGTGCTTATGGCATGCTCATTGCTGATGGTGCACTTGAAGGCTTGTGTGCTAGAGCGCTTTTTGTGATTAGCAAAGATGGTAAGATCGTTTACAAACAGGTGGTTCCTGAAATCACAGAGGAACCCAATTATGACGAAGCGCTAAATGCCGCTATCGATGCAGCCAACAGGGGGGCTAGTTGTTGTGGTTTTTGTCAGTAGTTTAACCCCACCAGAGCCTCCAAAAACGACGGCTCTTCAAAACCTTCAAGCACAACCACACCGCATTTTCTTTTTTGCGGGTGTGGTCAATGGCTTGCTCTTTGTTGCTCTTTTGGGTCTGCATTATGCTGCTCTTTTGAGTTTACATGTAAGCGTTGGGCTATACCATGCTTACGCGATGACGTTTATCGTCTTTACGCAATTCTTTGCAGGTTTTTTGCTAACAACATTTCCACGCTATCTTTCACGTCCATCGGCAAAGCAAAGCGAGTATATGCCTGTTGCATGGCTGATCAACGGTGGTAGTGTGTTCTTTGTGGTATGCTCTTTTATTTCAGAAATGACACTTATCGCGCCTATGTTGGTTATTTTGGCGGGCTATGTGAAACTCTGCTTACTTTTGCTTGATTTTCAAACGAAAAGTACGGTAACAAATAAAACAGATACCACATGGATGCTCAGAGCTTTTGCTCTAGGAACGGTTGGTCAAGTGCTTTTTATAGCGAATCTTTTTATTCCAACCTATGCCCTAGCACTTGGAATAAGTTTTTATCTCTATTTGTTCTTTATTGTTCTTATCGTTTCACAAAAAATGATGCCTTTTTTTGCGGCTAACAGCATCATCGGCTATACAATGAATAAAAGCAAGCACTTTTTGCTTTTGGTTTTTGTAGCACTCATCCTTAAGGTCATTTTAGAGGCTTTAAATATGAACGCTTTTGTAGCAGATAGTGCGCTTTTTGGCATCATTACTTATGAGCTTCTCAAATGGCGTCTTCCATTTCGAAAATCACCTGCTATTTTATGGGTGCTGTTTCTTTCTATCTGGTGGGTTCCAGTAGGGTTTGGACTTTTTGTTGTGCAAGATTTTTCAGCACTGGTTGGTCATTCTATTTATTTGGAAAAGTCGCCACTACACGCCTTAGCGCTGGGCTATTTTACAACCGTGTTGATTGGTTTTGGAACAAGGGTGATCCTCGGACATTCAGGTCGTACACCTAAAGCAGATGCTTATGCTGTGACACTTTTTGGACTCATCCAAGCAATGACACTCATTCGTATCATTGCGGGTATTTTCCCACAAATTGGCTATTTGCATGCTATATTTACTGTGGCAATACTGTGGATTGTTATCTTTGGATTATGGTCAAAGCGGTATATTCATATTTTATTTGAGAAGTAATGCGTCGTGAGCCGTATAAGCGGCTCACCTCTTTACATGTAAGCTTAGGATATGACTTCAAATCCCGCATCATCAATCGCTTTTTCAAACACACTCACATCAATGGGCGCATCGTATTCGATAACCGTTTTACCGCTAGCAAGGTCAACATTAACACTTTTAACCCCTGCAATTCCCTCTAAAACACCTTTGACGCTTTTAACGCACCCCATACAACTCATACCTTTAACTACCAATGTGATTGTTGCCATTGCGTATCCTTTTACTATGATTTTACTTTTTCATTTTCCAACGTCTTAAAAGCAGTGAATTACTCACTACCGAGACAGAACTCATCGCCATTGCACCACCTGCGACAATGGGGTTTAACATACCCATAAACGCCAGTGGAATCGCTAAAATATTATACACAAAAGCCAAAAAGAGGTTCTGCTTAATTTTTGACATCGTAGCGCGAGAAAGAGCGATGGCATTAACCACATAAAGTGGATCGTTTGCGATTAAAATCAGATCAGCACTCTCCACAGCAATATCCGAGCCATTGGACATCGCAATCGCTACATCTGCCACCGCAAGTGCGGGTGCATCGTTGATACCATCTCCCACCATACAGACAAATTTGCCTTCACTCTTTAATTTGGTAATTGCCTCCGCTTTGCCATCAGGTAAGACTTCTGCAAAAAAATGCTTTATACCTAACTCATCGGCTACTTTTTGGGCACAACGTTGATTGTCACCTGTCAGCATAAAGACTTCAATGCCATCATTTTGAAGCTTCTCAATGGCTACTTTGGCACTTTCACGAATCGTATCTGCAAGTGCGATATAACCGATAACGTACTCTTTGGTAGCAAGAGCGACAATGCTATTTCCTGCCTCTATAAATGTTTGTGCCTCATGTGAAAGTTTGAGTGAGGTAAACTGTGTTATAAATGCGGGTGAGCCTGCAAAGTAAAGCACGCCATCAATTTCCCCTGAAACGCCCAATCCTGAATAGTTTTGAAATGCTTGAACACTCGTTGATGCGCTTTGCTGTGCTGAAGCGATGATCGCTTTAGCTAGCGGGTGTTTTGAGCCCTCTTCCAAGCTTGCGGCAAGAACTAAAAATTGCTCTTTGCTTAAATCATTTTTTTCGATTAAAACATCAACCACTTGCGGATTTGCGTAAGTCAACGTTCCCGTTTTATCAAACACAACGGCATTAATTTTTCCTACATTTTCAAGCACTTCAGCATTTTTAATCAAAATACCTTCACTAGCCCCTCGCCCAACACCAACCATAATCGCCGTAGGCGTAGCAAGTCCAAGAGCGCATGGGCATGCGATAACAAGGACTGAAACGGCATTAATGATTGCCTCTTCAAAATTACCTCCAATCATCCACCATGCGCCAAAAGTGATAAGAGCGATGCTCACAACGATGGGCACAAAAATGCCCGAAATCGTATCAGCAAGGCGTTGGATGGGCGCTTTAGAGCCTTGCGCCTCTTCGATGAGACGTACGATGGAAGCTAAAAAGGTGCCTGAGCCTACTTTCGTGGCTTGGCATTTGAGCATACCATCACCATTTTTGGTCGCCCCAACGATATGATCGCCCACGGATTTAAGCACAGGCAAACTCTCACCTGTCATCATCGACTCGTCAACCATACTGTTGCCTTCCACAACAATGCCATCGGTGGGAATACTCTCACCTGCTTTGACCACAAAAATATCGTTTACATGTAAAAATTCTATGCTGATCTCTTCGAGGATGCCATTTCGCTCAACAAACGCTTTTTTCGGTTGTAAATGAAGCAGTTTTGCAATAGCAAAACCCGTCTTTGCTTTGGCTCTCACTTCTAACAGTTTTCCTAAAAGTACCAAAGTGATCACCGAAACAGAGGCTTCAAAGTAAAGATGCAATGGCAAATTAAGAAGCAGAACACAAAGGCTTAAAAAGTATGCGGCACTCGTACCTAAAACGACCAATACATCCATATTGGCACTACCACTTTTTAGGCTTTTATATGCTCCTATGTAAAATTTTCGTCCGCAGTAAAACTGTACAATAGTGGCTAAAACAAGCTGCAATACAGGCGATAGATGAAGATGTACTCCACCTAACATGGCTACCATTTCAACTAAAAATGGTGAGGTTAAAAGTGCCGAAAGGATAAATTCTCTCAAAAGTTTACGGTACTCTTGCTCTTTTTCTAAACTTTTTTGGTTTTGATCAACCTTCGCCGATTCGGTTGCCCCAAAACCTGTTTTTTCGATGGTTTGTATAATTTCAGAAAGGTTGATTTGTGGGTTAGAAGAGTCGATAAAAGCTTTTTCAGACGCCAAATTGACATTGGCTTTGACACCTTCCAGCTTGCCAAGTACACGCTCTATGCGCGCGGAACATGCCGCACATGTCATGCCCTTAATATCGAGCTCAAAATGTTTTTCGGACATTTTTTATCTCCTTTATTTTGTGACATTTTAACGCTTCATTACTTGCTCCAAGATGAAACAAAAA